>JBFHVZ010000030.1:0-22993 GCA_041589295.1 Pseudomonadales bacterium | reverse complement strand
GCATGATGCGGGTATTTCAAGTGAGTTTGTTTGAACGAAAAACGCTTAAGGCTCTACTTCAACCGGATCAATTTAAGAGGAAGGTAAGCGAACCTCAGATGAGGTTCGCGATATGACGATAAAACTGTGGGACAGCAGTGGTACAAGCGGCTTTTTTATTTCGCGGAACGGCGTTGCGGGCTAAAGCTTCGCGTCCAGCTTGTCTTTCAGCACCTTGTTGACCATGCCTGGGTTGGCAGCGCCTTTGGATGCTTTCATGACTTGACCGACGAAGAAGCCGATCATTTTGCCGCGTTTATCCGGTTCGGCGTCGATGTAGTTTTGTACTTGGGCTTCGTTGGCGGCCAGTACGTCATCGACGATGCCTTCGATAGCACCGGTGTCGCTTACTTGTTTTAAGCCCAGTGACTCGATGAGTGCGTCAACGTCGTTGCCTTTTTGGCCCTGCTCTCCATTGTCCCAGAGGGCCTGGAATACAGCTTTGCCGCCTTTACCAGAGATGGTGTTGTCTTTAATGCGAACCAGCATGGCACCCAAGTTGTCGGCGCTAATCGGGCAAGCGCTGATTTCAACGTCGCTCTTGTTTAGAGCTGCGGACAACTCACCCATGACCCAGTTAGTGGCCAGTTTGTAGTCGCCACATTTTTCAGCCACTTGCTCGAAGTAGTTGGCCAGTTCGCGTGTCGCGGTTAGTACGCTGGCATCGTATTCGGACAAGTTATGCTCATCCATAAAGCGTTGCTTTTTCTCGTCTGGTAATTCAGGCAAGTTGTCGCGTACGTTTTGGATGTATTCGTCGTCGATGACCACAGGCAGTAAGTCAGGGCACGGGAAGTAGCGATAATCGTTGGCCACTTCTTTCGAGCGCATGCTGCGGGTTTCGTTTTTGTTGGCATCGTACAAACGGGTTTCTTGTACGATTTCACCGCCGTCTTCAAGAATGTCGCGTTGACGTTCGATTTCAGCGTTAATGGCTTGCTCAACAAAACGGAAGCTGTTTACGTTTTTAATTTCGGTACGGGTACCGAATTCTTCTTGGCCTTTTGGACGCAAAGAAACGTTACAGTCACAGCGCATGGAACCTTGTGATAGGTCGCCATCACAAATACCTAAGTAGGTCACAATGCTGTGCATTTTTTTGAAGTAAGCAACGGCTTCTTTGGCGCTGCGAATCTCAGGTTCGGATACGATTTCAATTAACGGTGTACCAGCGCGGTTTAAGTCGATGCCGGACATGCCGTGAAAATCTTCGTGCAAGGATTTGCCAGCGTCTTCTTCAAGGTGCGCGCGGGTAACGTTGATGCGTTTTGTCGTGCCGTCATCCAGTGTGATGTCGATATGACCCTTGCCCACAATCGGCTGATGCAGCTGCGTGGTTTGGTAGCCTTTGGGTAAGTCAGGGTAAAAATAGTTTTTACGGTCGAATACTGAAACCTTGCCGATTTCAGCATCAATTGCGCAACCAAATTTAACCGCCATGTTTAACGCTTCTTCGTTAAATACAGGCAGTACACCGGGTAAACCTAAATCTACCAATGATGCTTGTGTATTGGGTTCGGCACCAAAGGCGGTGCTAGAACCAGAAAAGATTTTTGATTTAGTGGCCAACTGAGCGTGAATCTCAAGGCCGATCACAACTTCCCATTCCATTGTCATCCCCCTTAAATAGTTTGCGGTGCTTGCTTGTGGTGTTCAGTAACTTGTTGGAATTGGTGAGCCATGTTTAACATGCCTGCTTCGTTCCAATAGTTACCAATGATTTGCAGACCAACGGGTAAACCGTTAACCGCACCTGCGGGAATAGACATGCCCGGAAGACCGGCCAAGTTCAGAGACAATGTGAAAATGTCTTCCATGTACATAGCCACTGGGTCATTGGTTTTTTCGCCGATTTTAAACGCCGGAGACGGCGTGACTGGGGCCATGATGTAATCAACGTTTTCAAATGCCGCAACAAAATCGTTTTTAATTAAACGACGAATTTTTTGTGCTTTGGCGTAGTAAGCATCGTAAAAACCGGCTGACAATGCGTGGGTGCCTACCATGATGCGGCGTTTAACTTCGGCACCAAAGCCTTCACCACGGCTACGCTTGTACAAATCGTTTAGATCTTTTGGATCTTCGCAACGGTGACCAAAGCGCACGCCGTCCATACGAGATAAATTGGCAGAACATTCGGCTGGTGCCACCACGTAATACGCGGGCACAGCTAGGTGCGTGTTTGGCAGTGAAACTTCTTTCACTTCACAACCCAGCTTTTCAAATTCGGCAATGGCATCGCGTACGGTTTTGGCCATGGCTGGGTCAAGATCATCGCGGAAAAATTCTTTTGGTAAACCGATTACCTTGCCTTTGATGTCGCTGTTAAGCGTGGCGGTGTAATCGGGTTTTTCGATGTCGACACTGGTGCTGTCTTTTTCATCGAAGCTCGCCATAACGTTTAACATCATGGCAGCGTCTTCTGCGGTACGAGCAATAGGGCCTGCTTGATCCAACGATGATGCGTAAGCCACCATGCCCCATCGTGAGCAGCGGCCATAGGTAGGTTTTAAACCTGTTAGGCCATTAAAGGCTGCCGGTTGACGGATGGAACCGCCGGTATCGGTGGCGGTAGCACCGGGGACTAAACGTGCAGCAACGGCAACGGCAGAACCACCAGAGGAACCACCGGCAACGCGTTCTGTGTCCCATGGGTTTTTACATGGACCGTAAAACGAGTTTTCGTTGGATGAACCCATGGCGAACTCATCCATGTTGGTTTTACCCAAGCAGACCGCGCCTTCTTTCTTAAAGTTTTCTACCACAGTGGCGTCATAGGGCGGCACAAAGTTGCTCAGCATTTTAGATGCGCAACTGGTGAGTGTGCCTTCGGTGCAAAATAAATCTTTATGGGCGATGGGCACGCCAGTCCACGCAGTGGCGTTGCCCGCGGCGCGACGCTCGTCGGCGGCTTTTGCTTCGGCCAGTGCTTGTTCGGCGTTGACGGTAATGAAACTGTTTAATTGACCGTCTAGCTGTTGAATGCGATCTAGCAGGTGTTGAGTGATTTCCACACTGGTGAAGTCACCCTTGGCCAGACCGGCTGAAATTTCGGCGATGGTTAGGTTATGCAAAGACATAATTATTCTCTTAGAGGGCGATCACTCAATGACTTTGGGAACGAGGAATAAACCGGCTTCTTTGGCCGGTGCGCATGCCATGTATTTTTCCCGTTGATTGGTTTCGGTTACTACGTCTTTGCGCAGTCGCTGTACCGCGTCAGTAGGGTGAGCCATGGGTTGAACGTCATCGGTGTTTACCGCATTCATCTGCTCAACCAGATCCAAAATATTGCTAAGTTCTGTTTGGTATTGCGGAATGTCCGTCTCGGCGATGGCGAGGCGGGCCAGTTCCGCGATGTTTTCTACATCGGAGCGATCAAGCGCCATGGTACTGTCTCTTGTTGAGTGGCAGGGCCAGCTTTAAGTGGTGAGGTATTCTATTTGAGTGATCAAAAAACGTGCAGATCTATGGGCTTCCTTCGTCCAAAAAAGACAGGCCAGAAGCACCGACGAATACCTGTTCGAAAAGTGGCATAAGTTAACACATTTGTACCTTGCCCAAAAAGCCCGCCGTTGTTAGTCTTAATCGCAAATAAAAACCCCTATATATGGCGGAATTTCTGGATGTTTAGAAAACTAAGAGGGATGTTCTCCAGCGATCTCTCAATCGACTTGGGTACAGCCAACACTCTGATCTACGAACGCGATAACGGCATTGTGTTAAACGAACCTTCAGTGGTTGCAGTACGTATTCAAGGAAATCAAAAAACGGTTGCGGCCGTTGGTCACGATGCGAAACGCATGTTGGGCCGTACTCCAGGAAACATTCAAGCCATTCGACCTTTAAAAGACGGCGTTATTGCCGACTTCTTAGTGACCGAAAAAATGTTGCAGCACTTTATTAAAAAAGTGCACAGCGAAAGCTTTTTCACGCCAAGCCCACGCGTTCTAGTGTGTGTGCCTTGTAAATCTACCCAAGTTGAGCGCAAAGCCATTCGTGAATCCTGTATCGGTGCGGGTGCACGTAAGGTGTACTTGATCGAAGAGCCAATGGCGGCCGCCATAGGTGCAGGTCTTCCTGTTGAAGATGCCAGTGGCTCCATGGTGGTGGATATTGGTGGTGGTACTACCGAAATCGCCATCATCTCTCTGAACGGTGTTGTGTATAGCGAGTCAGTGAAGATCGGCGGTGATAAGTTTGACGAGTCCATCGTGACTTACGTGCGTCGTAACTATGGTTCATTGATTGGTGAAGCCACTGCCGAGCGCATCAAGCAAGAAATCGGTACTGCGTACCCAGGCGGTGAAGTACGTGAAATTGATGTACGTGGTCGTAACTTGGCCGAAGGTATTCCGCGTTCATTCACACTGAACTCAAACGAAATTCTAGAAGCCCTGCAAGAATCTTTGGCGGCCATTGTGCAAGCCGTGAAAAGCGCCCTTGAGCAATGTCCACCAGAATTGGCTTCGGATATTGCCGAGCGTGGTCTGGTGCTGACTGGTGGTGGCGCCATGTTGCGTGACTTGGATAAATTGCTTAGCGAAGAAACAGGCTTACCTGTTATCGTCGCCGAAGACCCGCTGACTTGTGTGGCACGCGGTGGCGGTCGCGCGATGGAAACCATGACGGACCAACAGCTTGAACTGCTGGCCTCTGAATCCTACTCCTAATTCGCAGTAGTTAAGCACTGCAAGGAGTACGGTCATTAAAGGTATCTTCTCAAGTGGGCCAACGTTAGGTTATCGCCTTGTACTGGCGGTGATGCTGGCGTTTGGCCTCATGCTGTCTGATAAGCATCTCGAACCGACCCAGCACCTGCGTCAAGCACTCGGGTACTTGGTGACTCCTGTGCAGTGGATTTCCAGTATCCCTGCGCGCATTGGTGGCTGGGCAGGTAACACTGCGCGCAGCCACGCTTCTCTTCTCGACGAAAACGCCACGCTTAGAACCGAAGCGCTTATCTTGCAGCAAAAGGTGCAGCAGATGGCGGCCATGAGTGCCGAGAACAACCGCTTGCGCGAGCTACTCAATACCTCAGAGCAAATGGACGATGAAGTCTTAGTGGCTGAAATGATCGGCGTTGATCCGGACCCCTACACCCATCACATCATTGTGAATAAAGGCGAACAAGACGGCGTTTATAAAGGCCAACCAGTATTGGACGCGCAAGGTCTTATGGGGCAAGTGATCGAAGTATTACCCTATACCAGCCGCGTGATTCTCATCGCTGACTCCAACCATGCCATTCCAGTACAGGTGAACCGCAATGGTGTGCGGGCCATTGCAGTGGGTTCGGGCCAGTTAAGTGAATTGGTGCTGATTTATGTACCGGACACAGCAGATATTAAAGCGGGTGATTTACTGGTGAGTTCCGGGCTAGGTAATCGCTTCCCGCAAGGCTATCCCGTTGGGGTAATTAAGAGTGTGGAGCATGACCCGGGTGAGCCGTTCGCTATTGTATCTGCAGAACCTTCGGCCCATTTGGATCGTAGTCGACATCTATTGTTGGTGTTTTCACAAGACAGTCAGTTACCTGAGCCAAATGTATTGCCGGCCGAGTCAGTGCCGGAAGAAACTCCAGCGCCGGAGCGGGAGGTTGCACCATGAAGTTCAGTGGTTACTTTATAGTCCTCGTGACGTTTTTTGTGGCCATGGTGCTGGCAGTGTTCCCCATGCCCCACTTGCTCAATTATGTTCGTCCAGAATGGCTGGTCATGACCCTGATTTTTTGGGTGTTGGCGCTACCAGCCCATGTAGGTGTGCTCATGGGATTTGCCATGGGGTTATTGCTGGACGTATTGGAAGGGCACTTACTAGGACAGAGCGCATTAGCTCTGTCTTTAGTCGCGTACCTAACCCTATCGCTTTACGGGCGGTTACGATTATTTAACCCGTTGCAGCAAAGCATGATTGTCTTTGTGCTGGTGGGTTTGTATCAGCTGGTACATTACTGGGCGGAGTCCATGCTAATGGGGCAAGGGAAGTTCGTTTGGTTGTGGCCTGCGGTGGGCAGCGCAGCGTTGTGGCCATTGTGGTATGGGGTGCTGAACTGGACCCGTCACACGTTTCGTATTGGATAGGACAGCTAGCTGCGTTGCCTAAGCTGCCTCGTCTACGCTTCATACTTGCCGCTTAAGCATGGCTTTCCCGAGTATGACTCGGTCTAACAGGTTATCACTGTAGGAGCCAGCCATGCTGGCGAAACAAAGAACAAAAAACAAGAATTAGGCTGGATAAGCGCAGTGTCATCCGGCACTAGGGAATCGAATAACATGAACAAATTGGTGCTGGCTTCGTCTTCTCCCCGCCGGCGCGAACTGCTAGAGCAAATCGGCGTGTCATTTGACGTTGAGGTCGCCGATGTGGACGAAACCCCATTGGTGGGTGAGCAGCCCCATGATTATGTATCCCGCTTGGCATTGGCCAAGGCGCGTAAAGTCGCTCAGAATAACAATCAACCTTGTCTTGGCTCAGACACCAGTGTGGTGCTGGACGGTAATATCTTCGGCAAGCCTGTGAGCGAGCATGATGCGCGGAAGATGCTCAGCCAATTAAGCGGGCGTGAGCACGAAGTATTGTCTGCGGTGGCCATTGTGCAAATGACACAAGACGGGGAACGAAGCGCCGTGAAACAGGTCAGCACTAAGGTGACCTTTGCAACATTAAGCACAGCGCAAATTAATGCATACATTGCCACAGGCGAGCCAGTAGATAAGGCAGGCGCCTATGGCATTCAAGGTAAAGGGGCGGTGTTAGTCACCGGCATCCAAGGCAGTTACAGCAACGTGGTTGGGTTACCGTTATTTGAAACCACCGAGCTGCTGGCCCTATTTGATATCCCCTATTGGCAGTAAGCCAAAGCTAAGTGGTGAGGCTTAGCCAGCCCCCAGCCAGAAAAGGAAGCCTTGATGACCAGTTTCGATTACAACGCTGACCGCCGGATGGATTCTCATGGCAGCCCCAAAATTACAAATCAGTCCTATGAATACAGAAATATTACTCAATGTGACCCCCACAGAAACACGAGTGGGGTTGGTTGAAAACGGTGTCCTGCAAGAAGTCTACATAGAGCGCGCTAACCGTCGCGGCATCGTTGGCAATATCTACAAAGGCAAGGTGGTACGCGTGCTACCCGGCATGCAAGCAGCGTTTGTGGACGTGGGCTTGGAGCGAGCTGCTTTTATCCATGCAGCCGACATTGATTTGCCTGCCAAAGACAGCGAAGCCGCTCGTCGCCAGCCGGATGCCATTACTTCGCTGGTGCACGAAGGCCAAACCCTTGTGGTACAAGTGACCAAAGACCCCATTGGTACCAAGGGCGCACGCTTGACCACCCACTTGTCTGTGCCCTCGCGTTATTTGGTGTTTATGCCCAATACCCAACATGTGGGCATCAGTCAGAAAATCGAGGATGAAACCGAGCGTGACCGTCTGCGCGGCGTGGTGCAAAACTGCATGGAAGTGGAAGGCCTAGACGAAAACTGCGGCTTCATTTTGCGCACTGCCGCCGAAGGCGCCACCGAAGACGAAATTCTCTCCGACACCAATTATCTTAAACGTTTGTGGAATAAAGTCAGCGAGCGTATGGGTACTGCCAAAGCGCCAGCGTTGATTTATGAAGAGCTGCCACTGCATTTGCGTTGCTTCCGCGATTTTATGCGGCCTGATGTGGATAAGGTGCTCATTGACTCCCGTGAGACCTATCAAAGAGCGCAAGAATTTGCCCAGTCTTATGTACCGAACATTGAACATAAGCTGGAATACTATCCAGGCGAGCGTCCGATCTTCGACCTCAATAGCATCGAGGACGAAATCCAAAAAGCGCTTGAGCGCAAAGTGCAGCTTAAGAGCGGCGGCTATTTAATTATCGACCAAACCGAAGCCATGACCACGGTGGATGTGAATACAGGCGGCTTTGTTGGGCATCGCAATCTCGAAGAAACCATTTTCAAAACCAACCTAGAAGCGGCTACGGTCATCGGTCGCCAACTGCGTTTACGCAACTTGGGCGGCATCATCATTTTGGATTTCATCGACATGGAAGACCCTGAGCATCAGCGTCAGGTGCTGCGCATGTTGGAAAAAGTGTTAGAAAAAGACCACGCCAAAACCAAAATCAGTCAGGTTAGTGAGTTGGGCTTGGTGGAAATGACGCGCAAGCGCACCCGCGAAAGCCTAGGTCAAATGCTGTGTGAACCTTGTCCCGCGTGTCAGGGGCGCGGTGACGTAAAAACGGCCGAAACCGTGTGCAATGAAATCTTCCGCGAAATCTTACGTGAAGCGCGCGCCTACGATACCGATGCGTATATGGTGCTGGCTTCACAAAGTGTGATTGATTTGTTGCTCGACGAAGAAAGCCAAAGTTTGGCGGACCTCGAAAACTTCATCGGTAAAACCATCAAACTGCAAGTTGAGCCCATGTACAGCCAAGAGCAGTTTGACGTTATCCTGCAATAGCTGTCGCCATGAGCAAGGGATTACTAAAACAAAGCCTAAACGCCTTTTTATTGGTGGCGGTTGCGGCGTTCTTATTAGTGGCGTTATACAGCGCGGTTGGCCAGCAGGTGTTTCCGCGCATAGGCCATTATCAGGAAGACATCGAGCGCTACTTGCGTGATGAGTTAGAGCTGGATATCACCATTGGTAAGCTGTGGGGCGAAATGAACGTGCTCACGCCTGCGTTGCACCTAGAGCAGCTCACCCTACATACCGAGCAACAAGAATCCCCGCAATTATTTATCGCTGCCATTGATGCGGTGTTAGACCCGTACCAATCCATCATTAACCTAGCCCCAGTGTTTAACGAAATCCGTTTGTCCGGTGTTTCCATCGACCTGCGGCACCTTGCTCATAGGCCAGCTCATCAAGATCCAGCCAATGGCACAGCCAATACGGTAAATGTAGACACCAACGACGATGGCGGTCTGCAATCCATTATTAGTGCTTTGTTGTTGCAGCACTCTGTTGAGGTGAACGGCGTAAGCATCATCACCCATGTGAACGGTCAAGATCGCACTTTAAATCTTGAGCAATTGGCGCTGAAAGGGGATGGTTTTCATCGCCTGATTAATGGCCATATCTCCTACGGCGAATTAGAAAACCAAATCAAAACCGGTTTCCGTGTTTATTCCGAAGGCAACCCCTACGACTTGGAGCGTTTTTATGCACGCGGTGTGGTGGACTTGCCCAGTGTGGACTTTGCTTTTTGGCTGCGAGAGTTCTTGGGACAAAAACACATCGAAGAGTTGGATGCATCGGCTCAGTTGAGCTTCGAATTTAAACAAGGGCTTTTGCAATCTGCGCGCTTGGCCATGGCCACCACTAGCTTAAAAATTGCCGAACAGCCGAAGATCAAACACCTTAGCACGACCTTGTGGCTCAAGCAGAGTGCCCCAAAGGATTGGCGTTTGTGGCTTGAAGATGGCGCGTTTACTGTGGGTGAGCAGCGTTGGGCACTGCATGACATTGGTTTAAAGCTCGCACGTCAGGCCGATGGCAATCGCTGGCAAATATACGCTAAGGAACTGGATTTGGCTGAGTCCCACCAGTTATTAGATGCCCTTGCTTTTTTACCCACAGCTGCTGAAAGCATGCTGGCGCAGCTACAGCCACAGGGCAAGCTCGTGGATGCAAACGTGGTTGTGACGACAAAAGCCCGAGCTGACACCGAGTTTACGTTTGCCAGCGAAGTAAAAAATGTGGCGATTTCTCCGGCCAATGGCATCCCAGGTATTCAAAACTTAAGTGGCGTCGTGGCTGCGAATAAACGTTTGGGGCGGGTGCAGTTTGACAGTGAACAATTGCAATTGGCGATACCAAGCATATACGACCAACCTTTCACATTTAGCCAAGGTCAGGGTCAAGTGGAATGGTTTATCGAGCCAAACCAAGTGCGCTTGGTGGGTGACGGCTTAGCCTTATCACTAGCCGAGGTTGAGCAGGTGACAGGGGGCTTTCAGCTTTGGCTATCGCAAGATGAGCAGCGAGCCAGTCAGCTGATGTTAAATCTAGGGGTCGAAAAAGCGAAAGCCTCAGCGCACCAAATATTAGTGCCCAAAGTATTGAGTGACGGTCTGCGAAATTGGCTGGCAAAGGGAATTCAAGCAGGGCAGGTGGATCGCGGGCAGCTGGTGTTTTTCACCGAGTTATCAGACACCGCACCTAGCCCAGTGGTTGAGCTGTATCTGGATGTCGAAGATGCCACATTAAAGTATTTAGAAGATTGGCCTGCAGTCAGTCAGTTAGATGGGCAAATCTTCATCGACAACCAACGAGTGCGGGTGGCCGCGCCCCATGGGCAAAGCTTAGGGGGTCAAGTACGCAATGGCGTTGTGGTGTTTGGCGAAGACAAACAGCAAAAACCGGCACTTTGGGTCGCATTGCAAGCACGAGGAGCAGCGCAAGAAGGCTTGGATTATTTCACCCAAACGCCACTGCAATCTTTGGTCAACGGCGCCTTGGATGAATGGCAGCTAACAGGGCGACAGCAGTTTGCCATGGCGCTGAAAGTACCTATGGGCGAAACCGACGACCCAATTCAGATTGACCTAACCAGTAAGCTGGATGGCAATGACCTAACCATGGGCGATTTAGGGCTTACGTTTGCCGACGTGACAGGTACCTTGGGCTACAGCAATCAGCGGGGTCTATACACCACTCAACTGCAGACTGGCCTTTGGGGTGAGCAAGCGAATGTCGTCGTGCAGTCGGAATTTCCTGATGGCCACTTAGTGACCACCTTTGATATCGACGGACGCTTGAACGCGCAGGGTCTCAAAAAGTGGGTGAAACTTGGTTTACTAGAAAGTCTGAACGGCAGCGCGCCGGTGACGGGGCGATTTGTGCTGGACACCCGCGAAGGTCAAACCTCGGGATTGTTTATTCAAAGCGAACTGGAAGGCATTGGTTTAAATCTACCTGCGCCGTTTGGACTAAAGCGCGAAGCTAAGCGCCCGCTACGGTTTGATCTGGCGTTGAATAAACCGCTCACCATGGATGTGGTGTATGGTGATCAAGTGAATCTAGTGTTGGCGTTAGACGATGGTGGTTTAAGCGCTGGCCATATCCATTTAGGCGCAGAAGCCGTGACCTTACCGACAGAGCCCGGTCTGTTGATCACGGGACAACTGGGTACGGTAAAAACCGCGCAGTGGTTGCCAGTGGTGCAGCGTATCAAAAAAGCCACAAACGAGTTTGCGGGCTCTGAGAGTCCAGACGCTACGAATCAAACCTCTGATTCGCCATTGCGCCAAATCCAGCTCAATGTTGCTGGCCTCGAACATGGAACTCAAACCTTCCGGGACATCCATTTAAACGCGCAACACCTAAAAGGAGATTGGACATTCAACGTGGATGCGCCAGTGGCCAAAGGCGTTGTGAAACTGCCGAAGCAAGGCATGCTTGATGCGGACCTAGTTTATATTCACCTACCTGCGCCAAGCGCAGATGAAGACAAGCATATCCAACAAGAAACAGAACCAGCCGCCGCCACAGAAACCACGGAAGAAGACGAAGATCCTGTAGCCACTACTGACGCAGACCCGTTAGAAGATTTTGATCCGCAATCCCTACCGCCTTTACATATCAAAGTCGCAGAGCTTTTTGTTGGGCCAACTAACTATGGTCGCTGGGATGTCACCACTAAACCAGACGAAACCGGCGCTTTGTTCGTTATTTCCAGCGGTAGCATTAAGAAGCTCGACCTCAACGGTGAAGTGTATTGGTACAAAAAGCAAAACCATCACACGCAGGTGCGACTAAATTTACAAACCGATGACGTGGGTGGCATCCAAAAAGCTTGGCGCATGAAACCTGCCATCGAAGCACAAAAAGGCCGTGGCAGAGTCTACATAGATTGGCTCGGCAGTCCGGCGGCATTTAATGTGGCCAGTCTATCGGGCGAAGTGAGTTTTAAATTGCAAAACGGCAGCTTTGTGGATGCCAAAGACGCAAAGGCGTTGAATGCTTTTGGCATTTTAAACTTTGCTTCCATCGGTCGTCGTTTACGTCTGGATTTTCGTGATTTGTACACTGAGGGTCTCGCCTTCGACCGGTTTGAATCCAAAATGCAGTTAGAAAACGGCTTGGTCACCATAGTGGATACCATGGCGGTGGAAGGCCCAGCGGCTAAATTTGCAACCAGTGGCACCATCAACTTAAACACCAAACAACTTAACCAACAGATGTCGGTGACATTTCCGGTTTCCAGCACCTTACCCTTGGTAGCCATCCTAGCTGGATTTGCGCCGCCGGTTGCGGCGTCTATTTTTGTGGGTGAACGCTTAGTAGGTGATGAAATAGAACGTTTTACCAGTGCCACCTATGACATTTCTGGCCCTTGGGATGACCCTAAACTGGAGCTGAAAAAACGCTTCGACAACGAAATCGAAGGCAAGAAAAAGAAAAGCTTCTGGCATCGAATGAAAGACGTATTTGGTTTGGGTAAAGACTAATGAGCGAGCTGGCGAACAAAACCATGAAGGTTGCCGTGGTTCAAATGGTGAGTGGCCAAGATGTGGATAAAAACCTAGCCCAGCTAGAACGCTTGTTAACGCCGCTTTGTCAGCAGGCATTGCACTGCGTGGTATTGCCCGAAATGTTTGCCTGTTTAGGTGTTAAAAATCAGGTAGAGCTGGCTCGAACACGGTTTCATTCCGGTGATGTGTTGGCAAGCCTGAGTCGTTGGGCGCAACGACTGAACGCGACCCTAATTGCGGGTTCCATTCCCATGACGGATGAGAACGCGCCCAATAAAGTGCGCGCAGCGTGCTGTGTCTTTGACCCGCAAGGGCAGTTGGTCGCACGCTACGATAAAATTCATTTATTCGACGTGGATGTGGCCGACAACAAAGGTCGCTACCGTGAATCGGACACCTTCACTCCCGGCGATGCTCCAGTGCACACGCCACTGAATGTGAACGGCGCAAGCCGCAAGCTCGGCTTGAGTATTTGCTACGACCTGCGCTTCCCCGAGTTGTATCAAGCCTACCAAGCGCAAGGCTGCGAACTGATCACAGTGCCATCTGCGTTCACTTACCAAACGGGGCAAGCCCACTGGGAAATCTTGCTACGCGCTCGCGCCATCGAAACCCAAAGTTTTGTACTGGCCGCCAATCAAGGTGGTGTCCATGAAGACGGTCGTCAAACCTGGGGTCATAGCATGATCATTGCGCCAGACGGCCAGATTCTGGCCGAAGTAACCACTGCGGGCGAAGGTGTTGCCGTGGCTGAATTGGATTTCGAGCGGTTAAATCAGGTTCGACGCGCTATGCCCCTGCAACAGCACAAGCGTCTACCCTCCTAGCGTCAATCTAGCGACAATCTAGCGATACCCCCCCTAGCCCTGTCTCGTCATTCCCACTGCAATCATCATCTTGTTTCAAGCGGTCATTCGCCAACTATACTCAATAGGGTATATTGCGCCGTTTTTCACGCGCACACTGAATCGCTTGGGGCAGATTATGATTGCACAATTGGAACCTTGGTCGTTTCAAGTTAAAGAAAACTTCCACTTACGGGGTTGGCGTACCCGATTCAGCGGCAAGCCTGTATTGCACTTTTTGCACGGTAATGGCTTTTGCAGTTTGACCTACTCACCGATGCTGCGTGAGTTAATGGACGATTTTGATTTAATTCTGACCGATTTACCGGGTCATGGTGACAGTGATTGCGGTGGCCGCTTTATGGGGTGGAATAAATGTGCGGATTACAGCTTGAGTGTGGTCACGCATTTTTTTGGTCAGTTGAGTCCTACCGTACCCAGATTTGCCTTAGGGCATAGTTTTGGCGGGGTGGTGACGGCCTTGATGATGGGCAAAGAGCCACGACGTTTTCATAAAGCCATGCTCATGGACCCAGTAATATTCTCAAAAGGTATGATGCGAGTGGCACCTGTGGCGGAATGGTTTGGCCTATTGCAGCGGGCCCCACTGGCTAAACAAGCGCGCGAGCGTCGCAGCAGTTGGCCTGATCGCCAAGCGGCGTTTGAAGCATTTCATAACCGTGGCGGCTTTAAAGGGTGGACCGATGAAGCGCTGCAAGCCCATGTGGATTATGCGCTGGCGGATACATTAGAGGGCGTCACATTGAAGTGCTCGCCCAAGCGCGAGGCGGAGATTTTTGGCTCCTACCCTAAGCGTTTGTGGAGCACCTTGCCAAAGGTACAAACGCCCACGCAAATTTTAATGGCGACGAAATCCTTTCCATTTATTGCGCGTTCCATGGAAGAACTTAAAGCCTATCGTGCCTATGACATCCAGTCGGTCGAGGGTGGGCACTGCTTCATGCAGGAAGATCCGAAGGCAACCGCTGCAAAAATTAAACACTGGTTTTTGGGCTAACTCGATTAGCCCAATTTACTGCGGAACATGAAAAACACCGCACCGAGCAAGCAAAGTCCTGCCCATAAATAATCCAGTTTTAATGGTTCTTTTAAATACAACAACGAGAAGGGAACAAACACCGACAGTGTGATGACCTCCTGAATGATTTTCAGTTGGCCAACACTCAACACGGTATAACCAATACGGTTAGCAGGCACTTGGAACAAATATTCGAATAGGGCGATGCCCCAGCTGACCAGTGCGGCGATGATCCAAGGTTTGCTATTTAGCTCTTTTAAATGCGCGTACCAAGCAAACGTCATAAAGACATTGCTGATGATCAGTAATGAGATCGAAACCAGCACTGGGTTCATGTCGGTTTTCCTAAACCGGTTACGAGTACATGCTCTTTATATATAAGAACAGTTTGCGTGAAGCGCTCTTGCCGCTGCTTTGCTTGGCCTTACCAGCTTCGATGTCTTGTTTTTCTTTGGCGGCGTTACGAATCAACTGGCGTAAATGTTGTAACTCGGCGGCTGGAAATGCATCAATAAATTGCGTCAGCGCGTCGTTGCCTTCGGTGATCAAGCGCTCTCGCCATTTTTCCTGTTGATGCAGAATCCGAGTGTACACTTCGCTGTTGGGGTCGAGTAAATCCAGCGCTTCTTGAATCGCATCAATGTCTTCGGTGCGCATGACTTTGCCCACATACTGCAAGTGTCGGCGCTTGGCTTCATGCTTACCTATGCGGTCCCATTCACGGACTGCTTCACGCATGGTTTCGGAAATGGGCATATCAGCTAATTGCTTTTTGTTAAGCTCGCAAATGCGTTTTCCGATTTCTTGTAACGCATGCATTTCCCGTTTGATTTGCGATTTACTGGGTCCTAAGTCTTCTTCAAAGGACGGATCGTCGTGTTCATTCATGCAACTACCAATTACAGTCAAATTTGTCGATTATAAATAGAACAGGGTGGCAAGCCCCAAAAAGGATAGAAAGCCCACCACGTCGGTCACCGTGGTGAGAATTACGCCGCCGGCCAAGGCGGGGTCAATATCGAGCGTCTTCAATAGTATAGGTAATACCACACCTGTGAGCACCGCGATCACAAGGTTAATCACAATGGCCGCGGCGATGATAATGGAAATGGCGCTGTCGCCAAACCAAACAAAGGTGACCAATGCGATTACCAAGGCCCATAACAAACCATTGATTAACCCCACCACGAGTTCACGATTCAGCAACCAGCTGACATTGCTCTTATCAATATGGCCTTGCGCCTGACCGCGAATCACCAGCGTTAGGGTTTGGCTACCGGCGATGCCGCCCATGCTGGCAACAATGGGCATGAGTACCGCCAAGGCCACCACTTGGTCCAAAGTGCCTTGAAATAAGCCAATAACCGCCGACGCTAAAAAGGCGGTGAGCAGGTTTACCCCAAGCCAGACCGCGCGACGGCGGCTGGAGCGCATGGCGGGGGCAAAGGTATCTTCGTCTTCATCTAGACCGGCCATACTCATCAGCGAGTGATCGGCTTCTTCACGGATAACGTCAACCACGTCATCAATGGTAATACGACCGAGCAAGCGACCTTCACCGTCCAGTACGGGGGCCGATACCAAGTCGTGACGTTCGAACAGTTTCGCTACGTCATCGTCTTCCATATCCGCTGGAATGGTAATGCAGTCGGTGTCCATTACCTCACGTACGGTGGCTTCTGGTGCGCTTACCAGCAGTTTGTTAATGGGCAAAATACCAATGAATTCGTCACGACGGTTGACCACCAAAAGGTTGTCCGTCATGTCTGGTAGGCTGCGGTGGCGGCGTAAGTAACGAAGTACAACTTCAAGCGTAATGTCCGGACGTACGGTCACCGTGTCCGTGTTCATTAAGCCACCGGCGCTGTCTTCCGGGTAGCTAAGGATCTGCTCAACGCGGGCACGGTCCTGATGGTCCATGGACGTCAGAACTTCTTGGGTTACCGTGTTTGGCAGATTTTGCAGCAAGTCGGCGACATCATCCGCATCCAGGTCGGCCATGGCTTCGGCCACTTCCTGCGCGGTCATGCTGTTTAAAATCCAGCTTTGAATGTCGTCGTTTAGGTGTTGAAGAATTTCACCGCTGTTGTCCTCATCAATGAGGCTCCACAACAGCTTACGTTCCTTGGGTGGGGAGGATTCCAAAATGTGTGCGACATCAGCAGCCTGTAGGCTGTTGTTCAAAATACGGCGAACCTGAGCCAGCGCACCGCTGTCCAGTGCATCGCTCAGGTATTTGAACTTTTGAATTTGCTGATTGCCGCTAGGGGCCATAGTGATTCCTTACTTCAAGGGCCAAGGAAAGGCCGATGAATTGTAGCCGTTCGCTCGCCAACTGGCCACGGCGGAGCCTAGCCTTTTGTGATGACTTTTGTAAAAAACTCTCCTTCAATCAGTGGCTTAGAGGCAGATACGGCCAAGGGTGTCGAGCAACAGGGTTGGGCTGTTAGAGAAGTTGGCAAGGCTGCGGTTTTTTCGCTATCTTTGGCGAACGTAGATAACTCGCCGGATCACTATGCTGGAAACCCGCATTCTAATAATCAATAAACTGGGATTACACGCCCGTGCGGCAGCTAAGCTGGTATCCACAGCCTCTGCTTACTCCAGTAAAATTAAAATCGCTCACAACGGTAAAGAAGTGGACGGCAAAAGCATTATGTCTGTCATGATGCTGGCCGCCTGTAAAGGCTCTGAAATTACCGTAAAGGCCGATGGCGAGGATAAAGAACAAGCCATTCAGGCCATTACCGATCTGATTAATAATCGTTTTGATGAAGACGAATAAGCTCGTCGACTAGGACGCTAACCGCTTCGGCTAGGGGACGAGCTCTCGGTGTCGCAGCTGTACATTGGTGTATTCCTCACGAAAATGCCGAGCTAATCGCTCGCTCATGTACACACTGCGGTGTTGCCCGCCGGTACAGCCAATGCTGACGGTCATGTAGGTTCGATTGTTGTTCTGAAATTCTGGCAGCCAATTTTTCAAAAACTGACAAATATCCTCGAACATTTTATCCACCATGGCTTCCTTGCTTAGGAAGTTAATGATGGCTTGGTCTTGCCCTGTATATTGACGCAGCTTTGGGTCCCAGTAGGGGTTGGGTAAACAGCGTACATCAAAGACTAGGTCGCTATCGGTGGGAATGCCGTGCTTGAAGCCGAAGGATTCAAACAATAACGCCATGTCGTCCCCTTGCTTCTGCGCCACTCGGGTTTTGATCAAGCTACGCAGTTGGTGCATGGATAGCTGAGTGGTATCTACTCGCAGGTCAGCCATGTCGGCGATGCTGGCCAGCAGTTCGCCTTCTTTTTGGATAGCTTCAATCAGGGATATGTCAGGGCTGGTCAGTGGGTGCTTGCGGCGCGTGGCACTGAAGCGCGTTAGCAGCATGTCGAGGTGTGCATCCAAGTAAACGATGGTCACCGAGTTGGCGGGGCCGTCCAACTTCATGACGATGTCACGAAAGTTATCCAGCGCTGTGGGCAAATTTCGTGCGTCTATGCTGACCGCCATATTGGGGGTGGCAGAAGTTTCTTGGTTGGCTTGTTCGGCCAGCGTGGGCAAAAGCCCAACGGGCAGGTTATCAATGCAATAGAAGCCTAGATCTTCTAGCACATTCAAGGCGGTACTTTTACCCGAGCCAGAACGCCCACTGATGATCACTAAATTCAAACGAACGTCCCTTTTGCAGTTTGGTTAAACATACAGCTTACGAGGTCGTATAAAAACGCTTGCACTTGAGGATACGTCGTTAAAATTTAACTGGTCTTCCCATTGCTCATTACGTTTTTACATGGCCTCTTATGCTGGTACTTCGAAATGAATGGCTAAATCGTACAGGTTTTGCGTGTCAGTGGCGTTACGTAAAGTGCTGCGGAAGTTGGTGTCATTAAATAAGGTGGCTAGCATACTGAGGGTTTTAAGGTGTTCCTCGGTGGCTTCTTCCGGTACCAGTAACACAAAGATGAGATCGACGGGTTTGCGATCCACTGAGTCAAAATCAATGGCTTCGTCGAGTAAGAATAATGCCCCAACGGTAGTGACGCATTGTCGTAGACGGCTATGGGGGATGGCTATGCCTTCGCCGATGCCTGTGCTGCCTAATTTCTCGCGCGTAATCAGGTTGTCGTAAATCTCGTCGGCCGTGGTGTCGGCAATGTGATCTGAAAGAAAGTCACTGACGTGCTCGAGAAGGCGTTTCTTGCTGGTGCAGTGCGCACCCAGTTGGGTGCGCTCCAGCGTTAGTATATCGGCAATTGTTTGTGTCATTGCAGGGCTAGTGATTATTTCCGCGGCGATGATCGCCCATTTTCTCTTTATGTTTGATCAGCTGACGATCTAACTTGTCGGTTAGGTTGTCGATGGCTGCATACATGTCTTCATTATCTGCGTTAGCGTGCAATTCTCCGCCCGCTACGTGTACGGTTGCTTCGGCTTTTTGGCTTTGCTTTTCAACCGTTAACGTCACCTGAACATTGGTTATATGGTCGAAGTGGCGCTCCAATTTTTCAACCTTGCTGTGAACGTAATCCTTTAAAGATGTGGTTACTTCGACATGGTGGCCGCTGATATTGATTTGCATATATGGCTCCTTCTGTCGAGGCGAAAACCCAGCTGCTCCATCGCCGTGTGGCTGCATGGTGCGGCCAAATCTCCTCCTCTGGGTTAACATCCTGAACAATTTCAAGACGTTTGATTCGCTTGGAACAACCTAAGTTATTTGTTGTTCCCACGCTTCACAGATTACACGGAAGTTGCGTAATGAGAAGCGATTTAAATCAACCTTTTCCGTTCGTTGGAAGGTGGAATGTGCATGGCTTCCCGGTACTTGGCCACGGTCCGTCTTGCAACTTTGATTCCTTCTTCCTCAAGCATGGCGGCAATTTTACTGTCGCTCAATGGCTTTTTCGCGTTTTCCGCTGCGATGAGTTTCTTAATCATAGCTCGGATTGCCGTAGATGAGCACTCGCCACCTGTGGTGGTGCTCACATGGCTAGAGAAAAAGTACTTAAGCTCAAAAATACCCCTAGGCGTATGCATATACTTTTGCGTGGTGACACGAGAAATAGTGGACTCGTGCATACCGACGGCTTCGGCAATATCATGAAGCACCAGAGGTTTCATGGCTTCATCACCCTGTTCTAAAAAGTCTTGCTGATATTCCACAATTTTACTTGCGACTTTAAGCAAGGTTTCATTGCGGCTTTGCAAACTTTTTAGGAACCATCTGGCTTCCTGTAGATGGTCTTTTATGAAATTGTTGTCTGCGCTGGAGTCTGCGCGGCGCACCATGGATGCGTATTGTTCGTTTATTCTCAGTTTAGGCGCAATTTCCGGATTCAGCTCAACGCGCCAAGCATCTTTTACTTTGCGCACCATGACGTCTGGTACGACGTACTCGCTAGGCTGTGGATTGATCTGTGAGCCGGGTCTTGGGTTAAGTTCCTGTATGCCGCGAATGACCGTTTTCAACTCGTCTTCTTTAACTTTGAGCTTGCGCATCAGCGCGGCGTAATCTTTCGCACCCAATAAATCAATGTGTTCGTCGATGAGCTTTTGCGCCAGTGGTAGCCACTCGGTTTCTTGAGGTAGCTGACGCAGTTGCAAGGATAGGCATTCTTGTAGATTGCGTGCGCACACGCCAGCAGGTTCAAACTGCTGCAGGCGACGTAAAACCGCCTGAACTTCATCCATCTCAATGCCTAACTCTGGATCAAGACTCTCTAGTATGTCTTCCAGTTCGACCTTAAGGTAGCCATCGTGATCCACTCCTTCGAGGATATTCACGGCAATCAGATGATCGTTGTCCGACATGGGAGTCAGGTTTAGTTGCCACAGAAGGTGGTCTTGTAGATCGTCTGTGGTGCCATTGCGCGAGTCAAAGTCAAAATCATCGCTGGGGCCCGCAGAGGAGCTCATGGATGAGCTAGGCGATACGCTGGCAGAGGCTTGCCAAGTGTCTTCCCAATCACTGTCGGTTTGTAGATGTTCGGGAATGTCGTCGTTCCACTGACTGTCGGTTTGGTCGATGTTGTCGTCATTCCACTCCGCATCGTTATTGTCGCTGCTTTGGGAATCCGCCTTGAAGTCGTCGTGGGAATCAGAATCGTTGTTGTCGGATTTGTCGTTACCGTCAGTGGCGTTTTCGTATTCTTCTTCTACTTCGAGTAGAGGGTTAGAATCCAGCGCCCCTTGGATCTCTTGTTGCAGGTCCAGTGTTGAAAGCTGTAACAGTCGAATGGCCTGTTGCAGCTGAGGGGTCATGGTCAGCTGCTGACCCATTTTTAATTGAAGGGACGCTTTCATACTGTACTGCTATTCCTTTTCGACAATCCTGTTTGATTGTTTTTAGCCATGGCTAGAATATAAAAGATTACAACTTAAAGTCATCACCTAAATAAATATCTTTCACTTGCTGGTTAGATAGTACGTCTTCAGCAGAGCCTTCGGCAATGATGTGGCCATTGCCTACGATATAAGCCTTTTCGCAGATATCAAGGGTTTCTCGCACATTGTGGTCGGTAATCAATACGCCCAAGCCTCGGCTTTTCAGTTGTTTGACGATGGCTTTGATGTCGCCCACCGAAATAGGGTCCACGCCTGCAAAGGGTTCGTCCAATAGGATAAATGCAGGTTCGGCCGCGAGTGCTCGTGCAATTTCAACACGTCGGCGTTCACCACCAGATAGTGCCATACCCAAGCTATTACGTATGTGTTGAATATGAAATTCATCCAGTAAACTTTCGAGTTTTTCTTTGCGCTCGGTTTGCGTTAACTCTGGGCGTGTTTCAAGGATGGCCATGATGTTGTTGGCCACCGTCATTTTACGAAAAATTGAGGCTTCTTGAGGTAAGTAGCCAATGCCTTTTCTTGCACGACCGTGCATGGGCAGATGCGTAATGTCTTCGTCATCCACCAAAATTTTACCTTGGTCTGCTTTTACTAAATTCACAATCATGTAAAAACAGGTGGTCTTGCCCGCACCATTGGGGCCGAGCAAGCCAACGATTTGACCGCTGTTGATGCTCATGGATACGTCCTTCACCACCTGACGAGGACCGTAACTTTTTGCTAAATGCTGGGCACTTAATGTGGCCATTGAAACTTCCTAATCGGTTAACCGTTATTGCTGAACATCGGCAGGCGCTGTGGCTTGCGGGACATTGTTTTGCTGGGCTTGGTTTGGCGGTGTACTGGCTTGCGGTTGTATGACCATTTTTATGCGTCCGTCAGACTTTTCTTCGCTTTGTCCTTCGGCCAAAACCCGTTGGTCTTTGATGTAATAAATGATTTTCTCGCCGTTAAACTCATTGCCTGCTTTTGTCAGGCCAGCGTCATCTAGTAGGGTAAGTTGTTCTGTGGTGGTGTGGTAAATAATAGTTTTACCGTAGGCAATGGTTTTGTCTTCGTTTAACGAAATCACTTGCTCGTAACGAGCGGGGTTGCCCATGGCAATGACTTTTTCTAAACCAGTATTGGTGCGCACCAGCGTAACTTTGTCGGCACTGATATTCAGCGTGCCTTGCGTTACCACAACATTTCCTTGGTAAACCACTTCGCCTTTTTGACGATCCAGCGTGGCTTGGTCAGAGGAAATATGAATTTCTTGCTGAGTGTCTTCTGGCAACGCATTGGCCACAGGTGTGAGTACCGGCGTTGCAAGTGTGGCCCACACACAAAGCGCGGTGAAAAAAGTGTTATTGCGTAACCTGTGCTTCGGCTTTTGGGTCATGTCTTCCTCTCACTTCGGCGTTAAAGCGAGCCTGTTGTTCTTTAAAGTTGAGTCGCATACCACGGGCTTGTAACTCGGTCCCGACGCCTTCAATCAAAACCAGCTCGGCAGTTTCGGCGATTTCCTGACGCAAGTCTATGTCGAGCTTTTCTGTGGTGAGGGTATATGCAGCCTGACTTTCGCTTAATGGCACCACTTGGACGGCACCGCTGAGTGAAAGTTGCTTGTCGGCGGTCAGTAATCCGGTGGCGGCGCGCAGCCCCCACTCGGGTATTGTGCCTTTACGAATGATAACCGAAGGTTGTTCAAATAAGGTTTGATCGGTCTCAGGCAAATGACGCGCAGATTGTGCGTCGATCTGCTGATTAAGCTGGCCTTCGTTTGAGTAATACTCAGCTTGTAAGCCTTGGATAATGTAATCGGGCTCTAGGATGGTGGCCGTTTCACGCTGTTTACTTGGGCTAATGGTGTCCAATGCTAAATACATCAGCAGTGCAACCAAGCCAAAAACGAACGCGATATAGCGCTTGCGCATTAAATCACTCCCGCGCGCAGCAAGTCGTGCATGTTGATGACGCCAACCGCCGCGTCGTTTTCCACGGCAACCAAGGCGTTAATCTTTTTCTCTTCCATCACCTGTAGTGCTTCTGCGGCCAGTTTTTCAGGGTGAATGGTGGTGCAACCTTGAGTCATGACTTGGTTGACGGGCGTGACGTGGAAGTCGATGTCTTTATCCAGTGCACGACGTAAATCACCGTCGGTGAAGATGCCTTTCAATGCGCCGTTTTTATCCACAACCGTGGTCATACCTAAGCCCTTGGTGGTCATTTCCATTAATGCGTCTTTGACCAAGCATTC
>JBFHVZ010000029.1:0-23389 GCA_041589295.1 Pseudomonadales bacterium | reverse complement strand
TCTTCAAACGCATTGCGCAAACCCGTCACAATGACATCCGCCGATGCCTCTTCACCATCTGCAATAACCCCTTTTACGTCGACTAAAGCAGTAAACTCTTCAGACTGACTACCACTTGCGCCGTCACCGCTGGGCATAAGCACCACTAGTGCGATAAATAGGTAAGCAAAGGTCATTAACTTAAAGAAAATTCCCCAACGGCGCGCACGACGCTGCTCGGAATTTACATCCATTACGACCTTTTCAATGAGCTTCCACTCTTTATCATTGGACGGCTTATTGATTTGGGCATTGTTATTTTGCTGTTCGTCCACAACGACTCCTTATTACACAGCTTGGGCACGAATCCAGTCATGCAGTTGGTTTAAGTCATCAACCAATGCACGGGGGGCCGATTTTAATAACTTTTCTTTGTCATGGGCACCATGGGAAATACCAACGGCATCCACACCAGCATTGTTTGCCATATCAAGATCCCATTGCGTATCCCCCACCATCAACAATGCATCGGGTTCGATGCACAGTGCGCGTGATAACTCTTCTAGCATAAGCGGATGTGGTTTAGAGCGGGTTTCATCTGCGCAACGACTGTCATCAAAAAGGTGACCCACATTATGTTCTTTAAAAATACGGTTCAAACCCTTGCGGCTTTTACCGGTTGCCACCGCAAGGCGAAAACCATCATCACGCAAATGATTAAGCAGCTCTAACGCGTATTGATAAAATGGCATCGCTGCTCGAGTTTCCGCTAAATAGTGGTGATTATAACGGCTGCGCATTTCCTCAACCGTTAATGGGTCGCTTTCTAAGTCTTGCCACAGATTGATAATCGCTTCGGGTAGGCCTAGGCCGATTATTTGTCGAATCTCATAAGGCGTACGCACATCCAAACCTAAATCGTGTGCGGCAAGTTCCATGGACTCTACAATGCGCTGGGCGGAATCCATAAGTGTCCCGTCCCAATCAAAAATAATTGCTTGATACTTCATCTTTGTCTTCACATCTGCCCAACTGATTAAGTGTTTGTTAATTAATCGCAACCAGTTGGTCTAAAAAGTTTTGGTAGTCTTCATCGAGCGGTGCTTCTAAACGCAACCACTCACCGCTGGCAGGGTGCTTGAATTTTAGCGACTGCGCGTGCAAGAACAGACGTTTACCCCCCTGCTCTCGACTGGTCTTTAGCTCGGCATCCGAGGCGTATTTATCATCACCAACAATGGCATGACCGCTAAACTGACAATGCACACGAATTTGATGAGTTCGACCAGTGACCGGCTCAGCATTCACCAAGGTATAACCTTCAAAGCGTCGCTCCAAACCGTAACGCGTGTGAGACGGCTTCCCCTCTTGTGATACGCGCACAATACGCTCACCGGATTTCAATTCGTTCTTTTGCAGAGGCGCTTTTACATCTTTCAAATGCTTCGGCCAGCTACCGTATACCAACGCCAAATAACGCTTTTGAATCCCCTGCTTAGCCTGCAACATTTTATGCAGCGCAACGAGAGTTGAGCGCTTTTTAGCCACTAAAATCACACCTGAGGTATCGCGATCCAAGCGATGAACCAACTCCAATCGCTTGGCGTCGGGGCGTACGACGCGCAACGCTTCAATCAACCCAAGCTTGATACCGCTACCACCGTGCACCGCCAAACCCTTAGGCTTATTCACGGCGATCAAATGCTCGTCCTCGTACAAGATGGCGCTTTCGATATCACCAGCCATTCGATCTGGCACCGCCGTCACCGGCTCTGCTTCGCTCACCTGCACCGGCGGAATACGCACCAAATCGCCCTCTTTGAGGCGATAGTCGGGCTTAATTCTACCCTTGTTAACACGTACCTCGCCTTTACGAATCACTCTGTAAATCAATGACTTAGGAGCACCCTTGATGCGAGTCATTAAAAAGTTATCGAGACGCTGCCCGGCGTAGTCTTCGCTGATTTCTTCGAATTGAACGCCACGCTTAGAATTTTCTGCCATATTAAACCCAAAGCTAAGAAAAACCGGTTTGACGTCTACTTATACTCTGCTATATTCAGCCAATCCGGCCGCAGATTCGGGCCAGAAGCCTACGACAAACGGTGCCGGATGATAACGTAATTGGGGGGAGTTAGGTAAAGACTTCCCCGGAATTTTGGAACTCAGTGATGCCGAGGCCACAAAATGCCCCGTCACTGAGGCTAACAAAACGATACGTTCTGATTAGGCAAGAGGGTCTTGCTGGTCAGCTTATGTTTCGTGTCGGTGGCGGTAAGACAGGCGAAAGAGCGATCCCCGTCCACCACAGTGTGGTAGCAGTAAATACAGCATAGATCGGTATACAACCGCACAAAGCACGCATAAATATTTTGATTCGGCTCAGTCCCTTTGCGTCTGCTCAGATCGCAAAAAAATGAGCTAACAACCATAATGAAGAGAATGCTAATCAACGCGACTCAATCCGAAGAGTTGCGTGTTGCCCTCGTGGATGGCCAACGTCTATACGATTTGGACATCGAACCTACCCTTCGCGAACAGAAAAAAGCCAACATTTACAAAGGCAAAATCACCCGCATCGAGCCTAGCCTTGAAGCGGCTTTCGTTGATTTTGGTGCTGAACGTCATGGCTTCCTGCCGCTAAAAGAAATCTCTCGTGAGTACTTCAAGACCCAAGTCAGTGGCCGTCCGAACATTAAGGATGTCATTGAAGAAGGCCAAGAAGTCATTGTCCAAGTAGACAAAGAAGAGCGTGGCAACAAGGGCGCAGCCCTGACCACCATGATCAGCCTAGCAGGTCGTTATTTAGTATTAATGCCAAATAATGCCCGTGCAGGCGGCATCAGTCGTCGCATCGAAGGCGATGAGCGCAATCAAATCCGTGACGCCATGCGTGATGTGAACGTACCCAACAATATGGGCGTCATCGTGCGCACCGCGGGCATTGGCCGCCCTGCTGACGACCTGCAATGGGACTTAGACTACCTATGCCAACTGTGGGATGCCATCAAAGGTGCTTTTGACCGTCGCCAAGCCCCTTGCCTACTGCTACAAGAAAGCAATGTTGTGATTCGTGCAATCCGCGATTACCTGCGTCAAGACATCGGTGAAGTACTGATCGACGACGAAGATGTCTACAACGAAGCATTAAGCTTTGTGCAGCAAGTCATGCCTCAGTACGAGAGCAAAATTAAGCTGTACCAAGACAAAACCCCATTGTTCAGCCGATACCAAATCGAAGCCCAGATCGAAACCGCATTCACTCGTGAAGTGAAATTGCCTTCCGGTGGCTCAATCGTAATCGACACCACAGAAGCGTTGATCTCCATCGACATCAACTCCTCTCGTGCGACCAAGGGTTCGGACATTGAAGAAACGGCCCTAAACACCAACCTAGAAGCGGCTGACGAAATTGCCCGCCAACTGCGCCTACGTGATATCGGTGGTTTGATTGTTATCGACTTTATCGACATGACATCAAACAAAAACCAACGCGAAGTCGAAAACCGCATGAAAGAAGCACTGGAAATCGACCGTGCTCGCGTGCAAGTTGGTCGCATTTCGCGCTTTGGCTTGTTAGAAATGTCTCGTCAACGCCTGCGTCCATCCTTGGGCGAAACCAGCGGTCACGTATGCCCTCGCTGTGACGGCGTAGGCTTTATTCGCGATATGCGTTCACTAGGCCTAAGCCTACTGCGTCTGATCGAAGAAGAAGCCAGCAAAGAAAACACTCAATTGGTTCGTGCTATTACTCCGCTGGAAGTCAGCGCGTTTTTGAGCAACGACAAGCGTGCCGAAATCAGCGACATCGAAACTCGTCACGAAGTAGAAATTCAAATTATTCCAAACCCGAATTTCCAAACTCCTCACTTCGAAGTATTGCGTGTGCGCGTCAACGAAACGGTAGCCGACCAAGTTAGCTTCGAGATGAACTACGAAGAAGAACTGGGTATCGACGACATTCAAGTTCGCCCGACTCGCGAAGCCGCAGCCGTACAAGCCATTCCGCAAAGACGAGCAGCCCCAGTTGCCACCGAAGAAGAACCCGCTAAAGAAGGTCTTATGTCCAAACTGGGCAAAGCCATCACTAGCCTGTTTGGTAGCGACAAAGAAGACGACTCTAACGACCAATCTGGCAAAAAAGGTAACAACAACCGTAATGCCAAAGGTCAACAGAACCGTAATAATCGTCGTAACGACAACCGTCGCAATGACAATCGCCGTAACGACCGCAACAGCGACAACCGTCGTAAAGGACGTAACGACAATCGCAATGATAGCCGTGGCGACAGCAACGACAATCGTGGCAACAAGCGTAATGACAACCGTCAAGAACGTAATAGCGAAGCACGCTCTGAGTCACCTCGTCGCGAACGCAATGACAATCGTCGCAACAGCAACAACGAGCGCAATAATGACCGTAACGAACGTAACAATAACGATCGTAACGAGCGCAATAACGACGGCGAAAGCAAACCACGTAACAACAACGCTCGCCGTCGCAATCGTGGTCAGGGCGGCGCTAAATTGGACGACTCTGTTGCTCGTAAAATGGACGACAAAGCACCTGCTACTGAAGAAAAATCCCCTTCAGTGAGCGCGGAAGCTAAATCGGCCAAGCCTGTTGAGCAAAAACCAACCGAAAACACCGCAGCACCACAACAAGCAAACGTCGAAGCAAAAGCAGAAGCCAAACCAGCTGAAGCTAAAGCCGAAAACAAAGCTGATGTGAAAACAGAAAAACCTGCGTCGGCAGAAGCACCAAAACCTTGGGCTGAAGGTCGCACACAGTCTGTCGAAACCAAGACAGAAGCCAAAGCAGAAATCGTAAAGGCAGAAAGCAAACCAGAAGTAAAAGCCGAGGCACCAGCCGAAGCCAAGCCTGCGGACGTAAAACCGGTTGAGAATAAACCAGTTGAAAACAATGCCGCCGAAGCCAAAAAATCTGAAAGCCAGCCTACGCAAGAAGCCACTCCTGCCCCTGCCACCGCTAGCAACGACGACAAGGCAGAAGCTGCTCCGCGTCGCGCACCAAATGATCCACGTGAAGTGCGTCGCCGCCAACTAGAAGCAGAAGCTAAAGCTGAAAGCGCTGAGTAACCTCAGCAGCTAAGCCGCTAAAACAAAAACGGGCCACCCTCACAGGTGGCCCGTTTTTTTTTCGACTAAAGAATCAACAGCCAATCTTCTGGCATTTGTTTATTCAGCAGCAAACAATCTAGGCTCTTGTTCTAGCTCGATACCATAGTGCTCAAAAACCGCTTGCTTGATATCGGCCGCGGCACGCATGACCTGCGCCCCACTCCCTCCTTGGTTCACCAATACCAGTGCCTGTTGTTTATGAACATAAACCGCGTCAGCAAAGCAGCGTCCTTTAAAACCAAGTTGGTCGATCAACCAACCAGCGGGCACTTTCACTTGTTCACCATGTTGATTGGCAAGAGGATAGCTCGGCATATCTGGGTAACGTTCCGCCAACGCATTAAATTGAGCTTGGGTTATTACCGGGTTTTTAAAGAATGAACCAGCATTAGGTAGCTCTTTAGGATCAGGCAGCTTTTCGCTGCGCACTTGCATTACCCATTTTGCTAGCTCCATGGGCGACGGCATTCCAAACTGTTCAGCCATTTTGTTTAGCGGTGCATAAGCTACATTAACTTTGGGTCGCTTAAGCAGTTTAAATGTGACCGACGTAATTAAGGTTTGACCATCAAGTGATTGTTTAAAACAGCTTTCACGGTAGGCGAACTCGCACTGCGCACAAGAAAACGTAAAGGGCTCTCCTGTTTCAAGAAAAACCCCCTGTACTGATTCAATAAACTGCTCGACTTCCACACCGTAGGCACCAATATTTTGTACCGGTGCCGCGCCAACTGTGCCAGGAATCAACGCTAAATTTTCTAGCCCAAACCAACCTTGTTGCACACTAAACAAAACAAAGTCATGCCACACAAAGCCCGCACCAACCTCCACTGTGATACTTGCATCATCTTGTCTCACCACAGTGCAGTCAGCATTGATGTAGCGTAAAACCAAGCCTTGCACATGATCTGGCATCACTACATTGCTTCCACCGCCCAACACCCAGACCGGCAGATGCTTCTTTTGCGCAAACTCCCGTAGGCTGTTCACTTCAGTCAGATTCGATGCTTCAGCAAAAAACTCAGCCGTACTTTCAACCGCCAGTGTGTTCAACGCTTTAAGCGAGAAATTCGCCTTAACCAGCGGGTGCGAAATTAGATTGCTCAAAATTATTTACCCGTCTTCAACGCTTGCAACAGCCCTGCACAGGCATCTTCTAGTAAATCTAATACCAACTCAAAACCCTCTGGACCGCCATAATATGGGTCAGGGACTTCCTGATACCCCATGGTGCCGTAATCACTTAACAACAACTGCAGTCGGGCTTTTGCACCTTCAGGCTGAATGGCTTTGAGATTGGCTAAGTTTTCTTTATCCATCGCAAGGATGTAATCAAACTGATGGAAGTCCTCCGCTATGGCCTGTCGCGCTTTCAACGTGGACATTTCGATATCACGCTCACGGGCTGCCGCTTGCGTACGACGATCTGGCTGCTTGCCAATGTGATAGGCCGCGGTGCCCGCTGAATCTAGCTCAAACCGTTTTGACAGCCCTTCCATTTCGACCAACTGGCGCATGACGGCTTCGGCGGTGGGCGAACGGCAAATATTGCCAAGACAAACAAATAATATTCGGGTTACAGATGAAGACACCCTTAGCTCCTGATTGGTCATGCGTTGCCGTATTTTCGGTAATCCTTTGCCGGACAGCAAGGTTTCACATCACAGCCCGATAAATAAACTTGCACACCGACAACATCAGAGAACGCTCTCCCACAACAACAAACTATATGCGCAGCTACTGCGTGTACACACCAAACACAGGCGTATCGGCTCAAATACGCGTCATCTATAGGCTATAAATGATTCGGCCAAATTGACCCATTCAGCTTTCTACGCCGCCGCCGATGCAATACTCGATGACTCTTTTTTAACGCTGGCAAAGTTAATGCAATTGCAAGATAGCGAAGAAGCATTCTGCTTTGAGCTATCCCAATCGACAGCATCTGCGAGGTAGTTCTATGTTGGGACCCGCGAAAATCGTTCATAGTCGTAAAGAGCCGACCATGAGTACGAAACAAACCGAATCCATCAGCCGCTATTTGGAAGAGCTGCACACACCTGCGTTTCAACCAAAGCAATCAAAGAAACTAAAACCTGCGGCCACACTAAACTTGAAAAGCGAAACACCCACTGCACCCGCTAAAGGTTCCGCTCGTTTTGTATTAGGCCTGAATAATCGAGTGGTAAAAATGGATCGCCGCTTAGGCAAGATCGAAACACATGTGGAGCATTTGCTAAACAATCAAATTAGCAGCCGCCAGTTATTTTTAGGGGCAGGTTTTATTGCCTTGGTGTTTTGCAGCCTGTTTATTGCCATGCAAGGTTTTGCCCCCACCACCAAACAAGAAAACCCACTTGAATTGTCGTTGTTACAAGCCATTAACCAATCACCGGACCACCAACAACGTAAAGCCGCACTCACTTTATTGGCAGAGCTTTCAAACAACAACAAAATCCAAACATGGGCCACAACCCAGTTGGAAAGCAACTCACTCAACTTACACAACCGCTATCGCTGGCCATTGGAAAAGCAACAATACACACCCACAGGTGTTGAATACGAACCCTATAAACGCGGCATAAATATACCCGCAAAAATGGGTGACCCCGTGGTCGCCATGGCAAAAGGCACTGTAGTTTACAGTGGTCACGGAATCGCAGGTTACGGCAATCTCATATTGATCCAACATGACGATGACCTAATTAGCGTTTACGGCAACAACTATTCAAACTACGTGCAAGAAGGCACCAAAGTAAAACAAGGTCAACTAATTGCCGCCGTTGGCGAAGGCGCAGGCAAACGCTCCGGTTTGTATTTTGAAATTCGCCACAAAGGCGAACCCGAAGACCCGTTCTTGTATTTCAACCAATAAAATGCAAACAACCTGATTTACGCAGCGCTTAAATCAGGTTGTTTTTGCAATGACGGGAAAGTCCGCCAGCTATATGCTGGCGCTTTTGTTTTAGTCGATCTTCGATTTTTTTAGGTCTTCAATCAACACATGTAAAAACCGTGCGGCTTCGCCGCCGGTAATAGCACGATGATCAAACGTCAGTGACAGAGGCAATATCCGGTGTACGACAGGTTGACCGTCTATGGCGACGACTTCGTCACGCACACAACCAGCGCCGATGATGGCCACCTGCGGTGGTACGACGATGGGGCTGGCATAGCGACCTGCCATGGTGCCAAAATTTGAAAGTGTGATAGTCGCGCCCAGCATTTCTTTCGGCGGAATTTTTCGTGACTTCACTGCGGCACGTAAATTATTAAGGCCGTTACGCAAATCCTCCATGGGGCGATTACCAATATCGCGCAGTACAGGCACAAACAAGCCTTCTTCGGTGTCCACAGCAATCCCTAGGTCCACTTGTTTTAACATGCGGCGCGACAAGTGCTCGCCATCAAACCAAACATTTAATGCAAGTTCGGCGGCGCAGGCTTGTGCAATAGCGTGAGTCAAACGCATGGTGATGTCTTGATCGTTTGACCACGCGTGGATGTCAGCATCATCAAATAATGTCACTGGCACAACTTGTTCGTGGGATTGAATCATGGCTTTTGCCATGGCTTTGCGTACACCTTTTAAAGGTTCTGCTTGCCCTTTGCTTTCGTTTAAGCGCGCCGCTTGTTCGATGTCTTCTAATGTAACTTTGCCGTCAGCCCCTGTGGGTTTGATCGAGGTTAAATCCACACCCAAGCGTTTGGCTAATGCGCGCACACTTGGGGTCGCTTTTACTTTTTGGCCATCACGTTGACGAGCAACCGCACCAATTACAAAAATGTCTTCTTGCGCATTGCTTTGGTGGCCACTTAAATCGCCAACAACAGTGCCACTGTCTTCTTGTTCGCCGACAAATTCCACCAAGGGTTCGCCAACGTGAATGGTGTCCCCTGCTTCACCAAACAGTGCTGCGATTTCGCCGTCTTGGGGGGAAGGTACTTCGACAATGGCTTTAGCGGTTTCGACCGACAGCATCAGTTGATCGGCTTTGACTTGGTCCCCTGCTTTAACATGCCATTTAACAATTTCGGCTTCCATTAAGCCTTCACCTAAATCCGGTAATTTAAAATATTTCATGAAATGTCCCTGTCGAAAGATCTTAGGTGCACCGTTAGTCGCTTAAGGTTTGTTTCGCGGCGGCGATGATGTCGTCGGTGGAAGGCAGATAAAATGGTTCGTTGCGCATGTAAGGCATATGCGTATCAAACCCCGTCACACGTTGCACTGGCGCTTGCAAATGCAGCAGTGCTTTTTCGGCAATTTGCGCGCTGATTTCAGCCCCCACACCAAATGAGCGCGCAGCTTCGTGTATCACGACGCAACGACCCGTGCGTTTGACCGAGGCCAAAATGGTGTCCATGTCTAAGGGCTTTATGGTGGCCACGTCGATGACTTCCGCGCTGACACCCTCTTCTTGTAGTTGTTGTGCAGCCTGCAGGGTTTCCATTATTGAGGCCCCCCAGCTAACCAAGGTCACGTCGTCACCGGCCTTTAGGGTAAAGCACGAATCCAAAGGTAACGCAGTACCGTCATTGACCACAGTTTGCTTGGTGGCGCGATAAATTCGTTTGGGCTCCAAAAACACCACTGGGTCGGGATTGCGAATAGCCGCCAACAATAAGCCGTACGCGCGGGCTGGCGACGAAGGTACAACAACGCGAATGCCAGGTGTGTGTGCAATTAAGGCTTCGGTGCTTTCGCTGTGATGCTCAGGGGCATGGATTCCGCCACCGTAAGGCGCGCGCATCACCATGGGAACACTCATACGCCCCCGAGTGCGATTACGTAATCTTGCTGCGTGGCAAAATAAATGCTCAAACGCGGGAAAGATAAACCCCATAAATTGGATTTCGGCCACTGGGCGTAGCCCTTGTGTGGCGATACCCACGGTCATACCGCTGATAAGCGCTTCGGCCAGCGGCGTATCCATGACTCGTTTAAAACCAAACCGTTTTTTTAAATCAACGGTAGCGCGAAACACCCCGCCGTTGGTGCCAACGTCTTCGCCTAGTACCACCACGCGTTCATCATGTTCCAGTTCGTACGCTAGGGCTAAATTAACCGCTTCGACCAAGGTAATTTCGTGATTGTTTTTTTGATCCACTTTTTGTTCGGTTTGTTTTGCAGTGTCCCGCGTGGAGAGCGTGCTCATTTTGCACCTCCCGCCATGCGCGCTACTTTTTGTTCAAGCAAGGTTAATTGTTCTTCCATCACGTCCGGCCATTCGTCATATAGAAAATCAAACATGCTTTCGGGCGTATCTGGCGACACGGCTAGATACCGTTCCACGGCTTCATCAACCTGTTGTTGGCAGGTTTGTGTCCACGCTTTTTCTTGGCCTTCATCCCACCAACTTTGCGCGCTTAAATAGCTTTGCAAACGCTTGATGGGTTCGTGTTCCCAAGCTTGTTTTAACTCTTCTGCTTCACGATAACGACTGGCATCGTCTGCTGTGGTGTGGTCGGACAAACGGTAGCTAACCGCTTCGATGAGCGTTGCGCCCTTATGTTCTTGTGCATGTTGACGCGCTTCGGTAATGGCGTTTGCAACGGCGACAACATCATTGCCATCCACTTGTACGCCGTGAATACCAGCCCCAATGGCTTTTTGGGCAAGCGTTTTTGCACCGCATTGAATTGAACGCGGAACCGAAATGGCCCATTGATTGTTGTTCACTAAAACCACTAAAGGAAGTTGCCAAGCACCAGCTACATTTAGCGCTTCGAAGAAATCCCCTTTCGAGGTGCCGCCATCGCCAATGGTGACCAGCGCAATGTTTTCTTGGCCTTTGATTTTAAGTGCCGCAGCCGCGCCAGCGGCATGAGTTACCTGCGTCGCTATGGGTACGCAAACCGGAAAGTCTTGAGGGGGGCCACCTGCACTGCCGCGCTCATCCCCACCCCAGTACAACAATAAATTTTCGAGCTTGTGCCCCCGCATCATCAGCGCGCCGTGGTCGCGGTAATACGGCACAAAAACATCATCAGGTTTTAGGCACAGGCCGATGCCCACACCAAACGCTTCTTGCCCTAGACTTGATGGGTACGTCCCCATTTTACCCGTGCGTTGTAGCGCAATGGCTTTTTGGTCAAAAACACGGTTGAGCACCATATGACGATAGGCATCCAATAGCCACTCGCGGTCGGCCCACGCTGGCAATGGACTGACTACTTGGGCTTGCTCGTCAATGAACTGCTGAAAACCGATTTCAAAGTGTGCAATACGCTTCATACAAAATATCCCTGCGGTTTTCAGCCATAAAGAATTTGTTCCGCCATATCATCAGCTATGCGGTGGGTAGGACGATCTTTGTTTTTAGACAAAGTAAATATCGTGTCCAAAGTGTCCTTCAATTTATTAATGCTTCGATTAATTTCTTGCTCGCCCATACCACGATAACGGCTGGACGCGAAGATTAAGCCGCCGCTGTTAATCACATAGTCCGGCACATACAACACACCGTTTTGATGTAGCTGATCGCCTAGACTGGCATCCGCCAATTGATTGTTGGCGCAGCCAGCGATTATTTTGCAGTTTAGTTCATGAATGCTGGTTTCATGGATGGCTCCGCCTAATCCACAGGGCGCAAACACCTCCACCGGCTGAGCATGGATGCGATCAACAGAAACAATTTCGGCGTTGAAATGTTGCTGCGCGTAGGTGGTTTTGCTGGCGTCTATATCTGCCACATACAAGGCGGCACCGGCTTCGTGTAAGTGTGCAGCCAACGCCATGCCCACATGACCCAGACCTTGTATGGCGACTTTGACGCCATCTAAATCAGACGACAGCGCAAAGTTCACCGCCGTTTGAATACCCAGTGCAACCCCTTTGGCCGTACTGGGTGAGGGATCGCCAATATTGCTCGAACTGGACACATAAGGCGTCAGCTCTCGGATGCAATCCATGTCCTCCACCTGTGTGCCGCTGTCCATGGCGGTAATATAGCGGCCACCCAACTCGTCGATGCATTGGGCGAATAATTTGAACAAGGTCTGCCGATCAAATTCGCCCTTGGGCTTCATAATCACCGACTTACCACCACCTTGGGGCACACGAGCTAGGGCCGCTTTGTAGCTCATACCGCGGGCTAGTCGAATGGCGTCTTCGACAGCGGACTGCTCATCTTCGTATTCGATGAAGCGACACCCGCCTAAGGCTGGACCGAGTTTCAGATTATGGAGAGCAATGACCGCACGCAGAGGACCACGCTGGTAAAAATGCAGCTCTTCAAGCGCTGCTTGGTGCATCAGACTGAACATGGCGACTCCCTTGTGAGGATGACAGCTAGCTCCATGGGTAATGAAACAGCTGTTTCATGTTGACGCTGAGAAACCGCCCGAGGGCGGCCTGTTCCCTTCATTGTAGACGCACTATTCCACAGCCGTCGCCCACGCGGCGAAAATCCATCTAACTCAATCCTACAGCCCAAACTTTTTTGTCTAAGTCTTAAGTTGGCTCTATTCGCCTAAGCGCTTTGCGCCAAGTCAGCAAAAAAGGCAGGAGAACTGAACACGGGAGCACTACACTTACCATGTTGTTTACGGATGGCTCATAAGGGAATCGTATGCTGGATTTCGAACTCAGCCCAAGTGCCGCCGGTGCCGAAAAAGCACCGGAATTGCGAGCTAAAATCCACGAGCTCTATCTGTGCGACGAGCAAGATTACGTCTATCAATTACTGGAATCCTTTCCCGAAACCCCAGAAGTGGAGTTCACGCAAAAAGTCGAAGCCATGATCGAAGGTATGCGTGACCACCACAGCCAATCGGTTTTGCACCAACTGCTACAAGAATACGACCTCTCCACCGACGAAGGCATTACGCTAATGTGTCTGGCAGAATCACTGATTCGCGTGCCGGATGTGGCCACGGCTAACGACCTACTCATAGACAAATTATCCCAACGCGGCTGGCAACATCACCTTAATAAATCAGAATCGTTTTGGGTCAACGCAGCCAGTTGGGGGCTTGCCTTTAGTGGCCGCATGTTAAGACCTAAGCATCAACATCCCGCGGATGCGATAAAGGGTTTAGTCAACAAACTTACCTTAAGCATCACCCGCGAAGCCGTCCAACGTGCCATTCGTATTTTGGGCGAGCAGTTTGTATTTGCTCAAACCATTGAAGAAGCCATCGAACATGCACAGCCTTTAGCACAAACCCAGCAAAGCTGTTCGTTTGATATGCTGGGCGAGGCTGCACTGACGCAACATCACGCCGATCAATATTTCGAAGCATACAGTCATGCCATTGATGTCGTGGCAGAAGGCAATCGCTTAAAACCCGATGCGCCAGACAGCCTTTCGATCAAACTCTCGGCGTTGCATCCCAGATACGAACCTAGTCAGCAATCGTACGCGCTTAATGCACTGGTGTTTCGCCTGCTTACGCTGGCAAAAAAAGCCCGTGAAAAAAGTGTCCCCATTACCGTCGATGCCGAAGAACAATATCGACTAGATATGTCGTTAGAAATATTCGAATCGGTGCTTTCGCATCAAGACATTTGCCCATGGGGACAATTTGGAATTGCCGTGCAGGCCTATGGCAAACGTGCGCTTTCAACCCTGTATTGGCTGCATGCACTGGCCGATAAGCTGCAAACACACATTCCGATACGATTAGTAAAAGGCGCTTATTGGGACTCAGAAATAAAATGGGCACAGCAAATGGGGCTAAGCGATTACCCCGTATTTACGCAAAAAGCGTCCACCGATTTAAATTATTTAGCCTGCGCGCGCTTTTTGTTAAACGAATCGCAACACAGACTCTCCCCCATGTTCGCCACCCACAATGCTTGGACAGCATTAGCAATACTCGACATGCACTCCCCTGTTAAGTTCGAATTTCAACGCCTACAAGGCATGGGCGAGTCGCTACATAATCAGCTAATTGAGCAGTACAAAGTACCGTGCCGGATTTACAGTCCTGTCGGTCGCTATAAAGAATTGCTGCCCTATTTAGTTCGACGTTTAATTGAAAATGGTGCCAACAGTTCGTTTGTCTTTCAGGTGCAAGACAAACAAGTTCCCATGCATGTTTTAACCGAGCACCCTGCCGACATTCTTTCGCAAACGTCTATTTTGAACCCTAACGTCCCGCTACCCAGCGATATTTTTGTGGACTACCCCAATTCCCGTGGTTTTGAAGTGGAGCACGACCCCGTATATTTCCGCATTATGGATCGAGTCTTACCGTTTCATGAGGAGTTTTACGAAGCCGCACCCACTTACATGGGAAACCCATTTTGCGACGGTGACTGTAGCGATGTCTTAAGTCCAGTGGACCATGAAATCATAGGCAAGCTGTACCGCACGCAAACCAAACACTTAGATAGTGTGATTCAAATTTTAAAATCCGATCGTTTCTTGTTTGATGATTTAGACAACATCACTGAACGAGTAGAATCCATTGCCGACGTGTTTGAAAAAAACAAACACGAATTGATTTACCTTTGCATGAAAGAAGCTGGCAAAACACTTAAAAATGCCATTGACGAAGTGCGCGAAGCCATCGACTTTTGTCGTTACTACAGCCGCCAAGCGCAAAAGAACTTTGCCGACCCAACCATACTAGACACCGTCACCGGCGAAGAAAATTTATTGCGCTATCACCCCATTGGCAATGTGCTGTGTATTTCGCCATGGAACTTTCCGTTAGCCATTTTTACTGGCCAAGTCACCGCGGCGTTGTCGTGTGGTAATCGCGTCATTGCTAAGCCCGCGCAACAAACTAGCCTAGTAGCGCAACGTGCGGTCGAACTGATGTACGACGCAGGCATCAGTCACGACCAATTGATATTATTACCCGGCAGCGGCAAAGAAATCGCTTTGCCACTGATCCAAGCCAATGTCATCGACATGGTTTGCTTTACTGGCTCCACACCCGCTGCACGCCAATTACAATCTTGGTTAATGGAATACGATCAATCGTTTATTCCCTTGCTTGCCGAAACCGGTGGGCAAAATTGCATGCTCGCCGACAGTACCGCTTTGATTGACCAACTGGTGCCCGATGTAATTGCGTCCGCCTTTGATAGTGCGGGCCAACGTTGTTCCGCGTTGCGTGTATTGTATGTGCAAGAAGACATTAAAGATGACTTCTACGAGGCTTTACGCGGCCGCATGGCATTACTGCGGATTGATTCTCCGTTTATGCGCGAAACCGATATCGGCCCCATCATTGACGAAGACGCCTTCAATGCGTTGCAAACGCACATTCAATGGTTAGAACAAAACGGAACACTGATTTGTAAATCGCAGTGCCAACAAGATTTAGAAAAAGGGTTTTATCTCGCCCCTTGCGCATACGAAATAAAACATCTAAATCAGTTAGAACAAGAAAACTTTGGCCCGATTCTGCACGTGATTCCGTTTGCGCACGACGACTTGGATAAGGTTTTAGCCGAGATAAATGCCAGTGGTTACGGCCTAACGCTTGGCATTCACTCGCGTAATCAACGCTGGATTAACTACATCACCGCCAATGTGAATGTGGGAAATATTTATATAAACCGCAGCATGATTGCCGCGAAGGTGGGCGCACAACCTTTTGGTGGTCACGGTCTTTCTGGCACTGGGCCCAAAGCAGGAGGCCCAAACTATGTTCGTGCATTTGTGCGTGAATATACAATTACCACCAACACCACAGCGTTTGGTGGCAATCAAGACTTGCTCAGCTAATCAAATTATTGATCGCCAATAAATCCACCGGTTTGATGGGCCCAAAGTTGCGCGTAAATACCGCCTTGGCTAATCAACTGGGCATGACTGCCCTCTTCGACAATGCGGCCTTCATCCAACACAATCAGTCGATCCATCGCGGCAATGGTCGACAACCGATGCGCAATTGCAATCACGGTTTTGCCTTCCATTAACGTATATAAACTTTGCTGTATGGCGGCTTCTACTTCGCTGTCCAGTGCCGACGTTGCTTCGTCCAATACCAAAATAGGCGCATCTTTTAACAACACCCGTGCGATGGCAACACGCTGGCGTTGGCCGCCAGACAACTTAATACCTCGTTCGCCCACTTGCGCATCATAGCCTTGATTACCGTAAGGGTCGGTCAGTTGCTGAATAAACTCATGGGCCTCGGCCTGCTTAGCCGCTGCCACCATGGCGTTGTCACTGGCATTGGGGTGACCATAGGTGATGTTTTCGCGCACGCTGCGGTGCAACAAAGACGTATCTTGCGTCACCATACCAATTTGCGCTCGCAAACTTTCTTGCTGAACCTGCTGAATATCTTGACCATCTATTAAGATGTGACCTTCTGATAAATCATGGAAGCGCAGCAAACAATTCACCAGCGTGGATTTACCAGCACCCGAGCGACCCACGACACCCACTTTTTCGCCCGGTTTAATAGAAAGGTTTAAGTGATTCAACACACCTTCGTCTTTGCCGTCGTAATGAAAACTCACATTGTTAAATTCTATAGCGCCTTGCGAAACCGCCAACGGTTTAGCTTGAGCTTGATCTTGCACTTCGATAGGTCGCGACAACGTCGTCATGCCGTCTGCAACCGTGCCGATGTTTTCGAATAACGCGCTGACTTCCCACATTATCCATTGCGCCATGCCGTTTAAACGCAGCGCCAAGCTGATGGCAATGGCAATGGCACCCACAGTCACTGCATTTTGCATCCACAACCAAATGGACAATGACGCCACGCTAAACAACAAAACATAATTCAAAACATGCACACTGACGTTTAAACCCAATGCTAATCGCATCTGACGATAGACAGTATCCATAAACTGACTCATGCCTTGCTGCGCATAATCGCTTTCTCGTTGGCTGTGGGAAAACAGCTTAACCGTCGCTATGTTGGTGTAACTGTCGACAATGCGGCCCGTCATATCTGAACGCGCATCGGCTTGCGCTTCGGCGACATTGCGCAAGCGCGGCACAAAATACACTTGCAATAAAATATACAAACCCAACCAAGCAAATACAGGCAAAGTTAAACGCCAATCTGCCGCAGCCATGACCGCTACCATGGTGACGAAGTACACCACCACATACATGAGCACATCCAACAGTTTCATAACGCTTTCGCGAACCGACAATGCGGTTTGCATCACCTTGGTTGCAATGCGACCAGCAAATTCGTTTTGATAAAAGGTTAAACTTTGCTTGAGTAAATAACGGTGGGCCAACCAACGAATGGACATGGGAAAGTTACCCAGCAGGGTTTGGTGTACCAAGGCTGAGTGTAAAAACACAACCAGTGGCAAGCCCACCAACAACACCAGCGCCAATCCCATCAGGGTATATTTTTCTTCCTGCCAAAATGTCTCTGGATTTTTTACTACCAGCCAATCCACCAGCTGGCCCATGAAACCGAATAACGAAACCTCTAAAACCGCAAGGCAGGCCGTTAAAAAAGCCATGGCCAACAAAGGCAAGCCCATACCCCGAGTGTAATGGCGACAAAACTGATAAAGGGAAGACGGCGGTTGCTGGGGATCTTCTTGGGGAAAAGGCTGAATCAGCTTTTCAAAAAAACTCAACATGAAGGAAATAAATCCGAGAAAAATGGTGGCACTAAAAAGCGGCACATTGTAACGGATTGCCAAAGGAATGCCGAACGGATTGCACATCACTCACTTGCTCTACAGCAAGATACTGTGTCTCAAGGCCCCTATTTCGTTCCCCTCTGTACAACATGAATGATATTCAACTATAGTTAGCCATACTTGAATCTAATTAAACTGACCCTGCAATGAACATTGAACTGCGACACTTAAAAACCCTGATGGCATTGCATCAAACTGGCAGTTTGGTGGAGGCCGCGCAACAGATTCACCTCACACAGTCTGCACTTTCCCACCAACTTAAAGAGCTAGAGGGACGACTGGATCAGCCCTTGTTCTATCGCAAAACCAAACCGGTACGCTTTACACCAGCTGGTCAACGCTTGTTGGAACTGGCCGAAGCCGTACTGCCGCAAATAGAAGCCACAGAGCGGGACCTATCTCGCATTCGTCAAGGTCGCAAAGGTCGTTTAAACATCACCATCGAATGTCACAGCTGCTATGACTGGCTCATGCCAACGCTAAATGAGTTTCGTGGCCATTGGCCCGAGGTAGAACTCGACATGCTAGGTGGCTTTCATTTCGATTCACTGAGTAAACTTAAGCAAGGTGAACTGGACTTGGTGGTCACCTCCGACCCAGAAAACGATGTAGACGTGGATTACCTACCCTTGTTCAAGTACCAAGCCATGTTGTTGGTGGCACCAGACCACCCATTAGCCGAAAAACCTATTATCGAGCCTCACGACCTTTCGAAAGAAACGCTTATTACCTATCCGGTAGATTGTTCAAACTTGGACGTATTCCAATGCTTTTTAACGCCCGCAGGTATCGAACCGGGTTCGGTGCGACAAGTGGAATTGACCATGATGATGGTGCAACTGGTGGCCAGCCGCCGTGGGGTTTGTTGCCTACCAAACTGGGCCGTGCATGATTACGTACGCCAAGGATTTGTGGTGGCCAAACCGTTAGGACGCCATGGCGTCTGGCGTACCCTTTATGCAGCCGTGAGAAAAGAACAAGCAGATAACGCGTTTATTCAGGACTTTAACAGCATTGCCCAACGTGTCTGTCACCAGCACTTAGAAGGCATTAAAAGCGCCACAGCCTAGGGTTTTACTAGGTTTGATCGAGGGTATTGGCTGAACCTTCGTGTTACCCCATATGGATGATTTTCATACGATCCGTCTTCTTCTACCATGCTTGCACGCTGCGCGAGACCCAAAAAAAAGGCCCGCCTAAAAGACGGGCCGAACAGAACATAAAGTTCTCGCTACATTCTCACCACGTCTCCCTTGCGGAAGACGTGAATCTATATTCACATTTATCCTTAAAAATATCTGCTAATAAATCTGCCTTTTTTGTAACAGTTTGTAACCATATATTAATAATTGTTAATTTAGGCCTTCCTGCATTTACAACTGGTGATGTTTTGGCCAAATCAGGCTCATTTTTGCACCGCCCCAGCGACTGCGCCCCACCATCGCCTGCCCGCCATGCCAATAAACAATACGCTGCACTATGGATAACCCCAACCCATAACCACCCGACGACCGGGTTCGGCTATCGTCTAGGCGCGTAAACGGCGAAAAGATGCGTTCCCAATCTTTTTCGGGAATACCCGCTCCGTCATCTTCGACATCCACTCGGCACATACCGTCTTGATAACTGTAACTCAGTAACACTTTTGACTTGGCGTACCGGCAAGCGTTACCCACTAGATTTTGAATAGCCCGATGAAGATAGCGCTGTTCAACTTCAGCAAAAATTTCGTCTTCGTCTGTATTCTGGGTTTCGCACAACACGTCTACGGCATCGGTACGGCGTCGTGTTTCTTCCGCCACCTGATTCACCAACTCAAGAATGTTACTGGCCTTGAACTCTAAGATGGGACCACCCTCTTCTAGCCGAGCGTAAGTCAGAATTTCATCAATCAACTCATCCAGTTCTTGCAAGTCTCCATCCATGGCTGACAGTTGTTTTTGCGTATAGGCATCATTCACTGTGTCCTCTAACATTTGCACGCCAAAACGCATACGTGCCACGGGTGTGCGTAGCTCGTGACTTACGGCTCGGATCATTTCTCGTTGCACACCCATCAATCGCTGAATTTGTTCCGCCATGCGATTGAACGCATTACCCAACCGGCCGACTGAATCTTCAGCATCGACTTTTACTCGACTATTTAAGTGACCACCGGCTATGCGCGAACTGGCGCGCTCTAGTCGCTGTAGCCTGAGTTCAAAACTGTGTACCAGCCAATACACCACTATGCCCACTAGCAGCATGGCCATGACCGCAATCACCACAAATGTTGCCCCGTGCATGGATGGCCCAAACGGCACTGGCCCAAGCTCGATCAGCCCCTGCTGTTGGGGCAACCATGAAAAGAAATGCACCGACTTAGCCTGAAAGTTAAATCGCGAAAACACAGCTGGGCTGCTAAAGCGCTGAACGTCAACCCCAAAGCGTTGAGCCGCCAAGCCAGTATGCAAATACAATGGAATTTGAAACCGCTGACGGTAATGCGCAATGGCATCCGCCACTGCTTTAGGCTCCCGCGCTAACTGGGCGAGCAGTAACTCAAACACGCCCTGAACATGATGGGTATGAAGACCATCAAACGACGCTGTTAATACCCAAGGGGCTGCCTGTTCTGCATTTGAAGCCAAACTAACCGTCAAACCACCTTGGTCATTACGCTCGACCAAGATTTGGCCGCCGCGCAGTCGCGCTAAGTGAGTGGCTGAAAAATTAAAGGGAGAAAGACGTTGTAGACTAAGCGTGGCGTTTAATGCGCGAGCGGCAGGTTCGGTGCTGCCATTATTGGCCCGCACTTGCGCCATCAGCAAATGCATCACGCCGCGTAAAGCGGGTTCTTGGTGTCGTTGGATGCCAATGCTACCGACGAGCCAAAGCGACCCCACCACAAGGGTGGCAATCAACACCAACGTGGTGAATACACCTAGATAGACACGGGAAAAGATAGCGGTATTCCTTATTGAAAGCGTTTGTGCCTAAGGGAAGCCCGTTACCTTTACAGCTCTTTAACGAACAAGTATCCCTTACTGCGCACTGTTTTTATGCGTTTAGGCTGCAGTGGATCATCGCCGATTTTAGGTCGAATGCGGCTGATGCGCACGTCAATCGAACGGTCTTGGCCGTCGTATTCGATGCCACGTAACGCCGTAAAAATTTCTTCGCGACTCAGCACCCGCCCGGCATTGCTACTTAACAACCACAGCAAGTCAAATTCGGCAGAGGTTAGATCGATGGACTCGTCATTCAACCAAGCTTCACGCATGGCATTGTCCACCACCAAATTACCAAAGGTCACTCGGCTTTGCTGGCCATCCTCGACAGCGCTTTTGCCATCGTCTTGAGGAATGTCTTTTAAGCGACGTAGCATGGCACGAATACGGGCCAATAATACGCGAGGACGAACCGGTTTAGTTATGTAATCGTCGGCCCCCATTTCAAGACCCAAGACTTGGTCGAGATCATCATCACGGGCGGTAAGCATAATAATTGGGCCAGAATAATAAGGACGTACCAAGCGGCAAATCGATAATCCATCTTCGCCCGGTAGCATTAAATCCAGTATGACTAAATCTGGGTGTTCGTTTTTTATGCGATCAACCGCAGCCGCGCCATCGCCTTCCACGCTGACCTGTAACCCGTTGGATTCTAAATAGTCTCGGGTTAAGTCTGCTAGGCGCTCGTCATCTTCCACGATTAAAATGCGCCAGCTTTCATCCATTGGCTGAGCTTGTTCCATAGTGGGGTCCTAATTGTGTCCTCTTATTTAATCTAGACCTAAGATGTTGCCTTATCCAACAAATGTAACTGGGAATTGTGCAAGGGTTATCAATTGATTGCGCCATTTCATCTCGACAAGGTAAGACAATGTAAAAAATTTCGCTAAGTGCTTGAAATTTAGAGCTTATGTAGCGGATCGCGCAAAGCCAGTAAGGGACTGCTTACCGCTGAATTTTCCCACCCAATACTCACAACTTTATCCACAGCCAAAGCCCGCTGAAACACTACATATAGGGTTGATTCAGCACCCAAACCGCATTATCTTGTGCCTACCGAACAAAGAACGCAGTATTGTCTGTGCACTTAGTAACCATTCTTAAAAGTACAATAAGAAATCTGGGTTACGCATTAGCAAATCTTTTCGGTAACTTCCAACCAAATTTAATTGCGTCCTCTATTGATACTTCTATAGGGGATATCATGTTTTCGAGCAGGGTCATACATGAACAGCACGCTACACGTGACGAAACGGGACGGTAATCGCGAACCACTGGATTTGGATAAAATCCACAAAGTGCTGACCTGGGCTGCAGAGGGCCTAGATAACGTTTCCGTATCTGAGGTTGAACTGAGAGCCCATATCCAGTTCACCGATGGCATCACCACCTCGGACATTCACGAGACCCTAATTAAGTCAGCAGCCGACCGCATTTCTGAAATGACCCCTGACTATCAATACATGGCTGCTCGCTTGAACATTTTTCACCTGCGCAAAAAAGCATTCGGTCAGTTCGAGCCACCTCGTTTATATGAACACACTGCCAAATTAGTGGACCAAGGTCGCTATGACCGCCACCTGCTGGAAGATTACAGCGAAGCCGAGTTTGATGAGATGGACAGCTTCCTTGATCATCGTCGCGACCTCAACTTTGCCTACGCTGCAGTAAAACAGTTAGAAGGCAAATACTTGGTGCAAAACCGCGTCACCGGTGAAGTATTTGAAAGCCCTCAATTTCTTTATGTGTTAATCGGTGCATGCTTATTTGCCGGTTACGAAAAATCCGTTCGTATGGACTACATCCGTCGTTTCTACGATGCGGTTTCCCTGTTCAAACTGTCTTTGCCAACGCCAATCATGGCCGGTGTGCGCACCCCAACTCGTCAATTCAGCTCTTGTGTTCTGATCGAAACCGGTGACTCTCTAGACTCAATCAATGCCACCGCTAGCGCCATCGTTAAGTACGTAAGCCAACGCGCCGGTATTGGTATAAACGCCGGTCGCATTCGTGCGCTGGGCAGCCCAATCCGTGGTGGCGAAGCCTTCCACACAGGTTGTATTCCTTTCTATAAGCACTTCCAAACGGCGGTTAAAAGCTGCTCTCAAGGTGGCGTGCGCGGTGGTGCAGCGACCCTGTTCTACCCTATTTGGCACATGGAAGTTGAAACCCTACTGGTACTGAAAAATAACCGTGGTGTTGAAGAAAACCGCGTGCGCCACTTGGACTACGGTGTACAACTAAACAAACTGATGTACGAACGCTTGATCAAGGGCGAAAGCATTACCCTGTTCAGCCCATCTGACGTACCAGGCTTGTACGATGCCTTCTTCGAAAACCAAGCCAAGTTCGAAGAACTGTACGTTAAGTACGAGCAAGACCCACACATTCGTAAGAAAAGCATCAAAGCCATGGAGCTGTTCTCCATCCTGATGCAAGAGCGTGCAAGCACGGGCCGTATCTACATTCAGAACGTGGACCACTGTAATACTCACAGCCCGTTCAACCCAGAGCACGCACCGATTCGCCAGTCTAACTTGTGCTTGGAAATCGCCCTGCCGACTAAACCATTACAAGAAGTAAACGACAAAGAAGGTGAAATCGCCCTGTGTACACTGGCAGCCTTTAACTTGGGCGCGCTGGAAAACTTGGACGAATTAGAAGAGCTGTCTGACTTAATCGTTCG
>JBFHVZ010000028.1:0-23445 GCA_041589295.1 Pseudomonadales bacterium | reverse complement strand
GTCTACCCAGAAGACTTAAAAATGTCTGCTATCTCGTGTAACCGCGGTACCGACAGTGGTTGGTCTATCGGTGGTGAACTGAGCTTGAAGCAGGATTACCCGGTTTCTTGGAATGCTTTCGAGATCCTGATGGCTGGTCTGCAATCTGACATGAGTTTGCTGTACCGTGCTCGAGTGTCCGAATATGCCGAAGCGAACGGTGTGTCTGAAAATGATGCTAAAGACGCATTGTCCGGTGGTGTTGCAGAAGGTTGGGACTACTACGATATCTGGCAAGCGCAGATGACGTTTATTAAATTCTTTGACCAAGTCATGGGTGCCAGCCGTTTGAACTTTGTTTCAGAAGTTGGTGTGGCTTACATCCAAGACCTTCCCGGTTTGGATGAAGCGCGTTACGGTCGTTCTGGTGCATTTGGTATTGGTACAGTGCCACAAGACGATGGTTCAGACCTATGTGTAACAGATTCACTTAGGAACGCTAACCCAGAAAACTGCACCAACGACGGCTACACCGACGAATGGTCTGGTGGTATCCGTCTGCGTACTATTCTGGAATATCCAAACGCATTTGCGGGTGTAAACCTGAAGCCTGTTCTGGCACTGGGTTACGACATGGGTACGTCTTACCAGCCAGGTCCATTTGTGGATCAACGCGTATCAGCAAGTTTGGGTCTAGACTTCGATTACCTGAACCAATACAGCGGCGGTATTTCTTACACCATGTATGACGGTACTGAATACGACGAATTGAAGGATCGCGATAACGTTAGTCTTAACTTAAAAGTGTCTTTCTAATTTACACACTGGTTTAGTTAGATTACCGACGAATTTTTGAGGAATCACAATGTTGAATAAAAAGAAAATGATTCTAGGCGGTGCAATTGCACTTGCCTTTGCTGCCAGCAATGCGCTGGCGGCGGTTTCAGCGGACCAAGCCGCCAAGTTAGGTGGTGAATTCACCCCTATCGGTGCTGAAAAAGCGGGTAACGGTGGTGCTATTCCTGCGTGGAGTGGTCCAGTGAAGCCACCTGCGGGTCATAAGCTGGGTATGAAGCACGCTGATCCATTTGCAGCCGATCAAGTGAAGTTCACCATTACTGCGCAAAACTATGAGCAATACAAAGCGAACTTGACCGAAGGTCAAATCGCGATGTTCAAGAAGTACCCAGACACGTACAAAATGCCTGTGTACCAAACCCGTCGTTCTACTGGTTATCCAGCAGAGGTTTACCAAGCCACTAAAGCAAACGCCACAGCGACTGAGCTAGTGGGCGGTGGTAACGGTTTGGCGAACTATGAGCAAGGCGTGCCTTTCCCGTTCCCTAAAGACGGTCTGGAAGTTATTTGGAACCACATTGTTCGTTACCGTGGTGGTTCAGTTTCTCGTGTAATTAACCAAGTAACGCCGCAAGCAAACGGCACTTACTCTCTGGTTAAATTTAAAGACGAGTTCACTTTTAAGAACAAGCTGCAAGATTATGATCCTGCCACCATGAAGGACAACAACATCCTGTTCTACTTCAAGCAAGACGTAATCTCTCCTGCGCGTTTGGCTGGTAACGTACTGTTGGTTCATGAAACTCTGGATCAGGTAAAAGAGCCTCGTAAAGCTTGGATTTACAATGCTGGTCAGCGTCGTGTGCGCCGTGCTCCTCAGGTTGCTTACGACGGCCCAGGTACCGCTTCTGACGGTATGCGTACCTCTGATAACTTCGACATGTATAACGGTGCTCCTGATCGTTACAACTGGAAATTAATCGGCAAGAAAGAAGTGTACATCCCGTACAACTCTTACAAACTGAATTCACCTAAGTTGAAGTATGATGACATCGTAAAAGCAGGTCACATCAACCAAGATCACACACGTTACGAATTGCACCGTGTGTGGCACGTAGAAGCGACACTGAAAGATGGTCAGCGTCATATTTACGCTAAGCGTACCTTCTACATCGATGAAGACACTTGGCAAGCAACTGAAATCGACCACTTCGATGGCCGTGGCCAGTTGTGGCGTGTTGCCGAAGCGCACAGCATCTTCTATTACGATGTTATGGTGCCTTGGTACACTCTGGAAGCCCTGTATGACCTACAATCCGGTCGTTACTTGGCACTGGGTCTAGACAACGAAGAAGCGGCTGATGCCACTTATGAGTTCGGCTTCACCCGTAAAGAGCAAGACTACACCCCAGCGGCCCTGCGTCGTGCAGGTACTCGCTAATCGCACAATTGCATAAGGCGTAAAGACTTCGATAAACACGTCGAAGTCGCGCCAAGCACCCTAAAAAACCCAGATTCGGCTAACACCGGCTCTGGGTTTTTTTATGCTCATTATACACCCGTGACTGGTTCGACTATCAGTCGGTGCATAGGCTTCTTGTAATTTAAGTGACAAGTGGTTAACTTTCGCACTGGCCAGCTCTGACCGGTTAGCCTCTATTCTTGACCCCTAATAACAATAATCACGGAGTCTGCGTTGGCCTCAGCTGAGCAATCAGTGGTGAAAACCCTGTCTAGTAGTCACATCCGCGTGCTTGCAATGAAGCTGCAGGTGCCTTACCTGCCAGTTGAATACGTGCGTCGCAGCCGAGGCATTCAACAATTAGCGGATGCGAATCCCGTCCGGATTATTGAAGCCGCACCGGGTTTTGGAAAATCCAGCATGATGGCCGAATGGCTGAACGTGGAGCGTCACCGAGGAACTCCTGTGGCGTGGTTGACGTTGGATCCAAAAGAAAACGAACCCTCGCGTTTCTTGCTCTATTTGCTCTCTGCCATCAATTCGGTTTTACCTAATATCGGTGCCTCCCTGTTTGACGAGCTTGAGCAAGGTTCAGAGTACGACGCTATCTTTGCGAAATGGATGGCTGAACTAGCAAATTTGCCTCAGCGTGAATCCCACCCCATTGAATTAATTTTAGCGCTTGATGATTGCCATCATTTATCCGACGAACGCGTGTTGGCTTGGGTGGATCAACTGGTGGCATATTTACCTGCTCACATTCATCTTGTATGCAGCTCGCGAACGGTATGGCACCAGCCCGTTGCTCATTTAGAGACACAAGGTCGTGTGACACGCTTTGATGAAGCACTGCTAAAACTTAATTGGGAAGAAACTCGCCACTGGTTGAAAGTACACGGCATTACTGAACGATCGGATTTTGAAATAGATCAGCTCTACAAACTGACCGAAGGCTGGCTGACAGGTTTGCAACTGGTATTAAGTTGCAGTGAAGACTGTGATCTGACTCACTTAAAAGAAGATGCTCCGCTAATACAAAGTTATTTCCACGAGACGGTAGACAGCCAGCTGAGCCCAGAAGAATTCACGATCTTTCAACGCTTGGCTGTACTAAAAAGCGTTTCAGCGCCGTATTTACAGTCGGTATTTGGTGTTGATCAAGCAAAAGAAAAGCTCCATGGTCTTTTAAATAGACACTGCTTTTTACAACGAGACGAACACAAACCCAGTTGGTATCGCGTACACCCTTTGCTGGCTCAATTGCTGGTTCAGCAAATGGATAAAACCGAACAAAGCAACATTTTGGTGGCAGGCAGCCAGTGGCTGGCGACGCAGGGAGAGCCAACGTTGGCCATTGAGTTGGCGTTGCAATCTGGCGATAAATTCAAAGCTGCGCAATTAGTAGAGCGTACGGCCGAAAGTATTTTAGCGGTGCAAGACATTGCGCAATTATTATCGTGGAAAGAGCAGCTGCCGCTAAGTGTGATTGGCGCGTCACCGCGATTGGTTATTATATTTAGTTGGACGTTAGCATTCGCGCAGCAAGTGGATGAAGCTGAGCGTTTGATGGCCCAGATAGATCAGTTTTTGCCTCTTAGCTCAACGGAAAAAAACGACGAAGTGTCTGGGCAGTTGTTTGCCATTCGTGGCTATATTGCTCGCGTCCGAGGCAAGATCGACAACTCTATCCAGTTAAGTTTACAAGCACTGGAAAAACTACCCGTAGATAAATTTGTAGCGCGTGCGGTGACGTATTTCAATTTGGCAAATGCTTATCTGACGCAAGATCAGATTACGCAAGCTCGTGAATACAATATGCTGTCGTTCGAAACCGCCCGTGCAGCGGGTAGTGTGCATTTAGAAATGCTGGCCTTACATGAGCATTCACGTATTGAACATGTGAAAGGTAATTTAAGAGTAGCTGCTAAATTGGCTGACGAAGGCTTAAAGCTATCGGACCAATTAGAAAACAAAGAAACGGCAGCCGCATATGGACGCTTACTGATCTACCGTGGTTATTTATTTTGGTTAAGCCAAAACCTCGAGCAAGCCGAGATATTACTGCGCCAAGGTATGCGCATTGCCGAAAATTGCCATGATGCCTACATCATGATGGGCGACGTGTTGTTTTCCAACATCGCTCGTCAGCAGGATCAAATCGAGCTGGCGTATGATTATCTCAACCAAACAGAAGCCCGCTTGCAGCGCTGGCGCGTGCCGGGCGTGGTATATCAACCTTGGCTGGCAGTCATGCGTGTCAACTTGCTGATTGATGAGGGCAAAATTGGCAACGCAATTGCGAGCTTAGAGTCTCTCTACCAACAAGCTCGATCAACGCCTTACCTATTGGCTCCTGAACACTTTCCCCATTTGCGTGGGTTGGTGGATGTATTTTATATCCGAGCGAAAGCATTTCTGGGTGAGCATAAAGAAGCGCTAAAACTGTTGGACGAGAAAGTTTCTAATACGGATGAAACCCAGCAGGGTTTTCGTATGATTTTCCTTTATTTGATGCGCGCATTATTGCGGTTCCAGCTAGGTGACGAAAACGAAGCCATTAAGGATTTTCGTGTGGCGTTGGCAAAGGCCGAGAAAGAAGACTGCCTATTTCCGTTCATTGAATACAGTGCTGGGATGTCCTCCATATACCGCAAGCTCCCCCAGCATTTGTTGAAGGGGGCTTTTATTGAGCGAGTTTTGCAACACGTAGACCTAGAGCAGGACGAAGGGCCAAACCGAGCGTTTGCCCAAGTGAAGTCCATCATCAGTCAGCGGGAACTCGGCGTACTAAAACTAATAGCCCAAGGTCATAGCAATCAAGAAATCGCCGACAAACTATTCATTTCTCTGCATACAGTAAAAACCCATGCGCGCCGCATTAACAGCAAGCTTGGGGTTAAAAGTCGGACTCAGGCGATCATTAAAGCCAAGGAAATTGGTCTGATCTAATCAATGGCTATTCCAGAATGCATTCAATGAACCTGTGTTCATTACATTGCTGTCTAAGCCTAAATTCTGCTTTGTCAGTTTGCCAAATCTCAGCTAAACCTTACTTTATGTAAGGAAAGATTTCGGGTGGGGACGCTCGTGACAAAGCCAGAAGGCAAGGTTGCCATACTTAGCCCAACAAACCGGTTTCAAGGTAAAGGGCTGCCGTATCCTGTGGTGCAATACCAAAGTTTGGAAGTTCTGCTGGAAGACATGGATGCGGGGATCAAGCTCATCCTTGTGGACTTTACTCAAGCCCAAGCTGTGGATTTGGAGCAAATTTCTGCGATAAAAAATGCCGACGCCAGTGAGCAGGTACCGGTGGCCGTTATTCATGGGCCAGCACTACACGACCAAAGGTTAAATGCATTTAAGCTAGGGTGTGACGACTTTATAGACGAGTCCACCGACCAAGCAGAAATCGCCGTTCGCTGCGAAAAACTCATCTTTAACAAAATCGCCAACGAGCAATTGCAGGCCCGCGTGCAGCAGGCCAACGAGATGGCGTTCATCGCCATGTCCGATACGTCAGACCTCGGGGTGAATATTCAATTTTTAATTGATGCCAACCAATGTAATAACCTAGATGAATTGGGTATGCGGTTGCTGCAAGCGGTGAGCAACTATGGCATTAAAGCCAGTTTGCAACTGCGCAGTGAGTTCGGCATAAAAAATATGGAGCCCAACGGCTTAGCCAAAGATTTAGAGTCAGCTTTGTTGTGGGAACTAAAAGACGACGGTCGCTATGTGGACTTTGGTCGACGCTCGGTCATGAACTACGAGCAAGTTTCGTTGTTGGTTAAAGACATGCCGGTGGACGACGAAAAAAAATATGGTGCCATCAAAGACAATGTTTTTTCCCTTTTACAGGGGGCGGATGCTCGTATCAAAGCCCTGGATAATATGAAGCAGTTGAAACAGCAGCAAGCGTTGATGCAAGCCTTAGCCGTACGTATGAAAAACATGATGGGGCAGATTGATGCGGGTTATCAACAAGTAATGCGCGACATCGCCGATGTGGTGGAAAGCATGGCTGAAGGGACTCATGATGTGATCGCGAATTTGGCATTACACGAAGATCAAGAGAAAGCCCTAGAGAGCATTATGGATGCCGGGATATCAGACACTAATAAAGTGTTTTCAGATGGGCTTAAGCTCGATGAAAGTTTAAAGAAAATTCTTACCGAGCTTGATGAATTATTGTCTGACCGAGAAGGCGACTTGCCTGTGGAAAAGCGCGTCAAATTACTAAAACTACTGGAAATGGAAGAGGGCGAGTAATCGCCCGTAAAGGTCATGGCTTTAGGAACTTCAGCGTCATGCGATCGCTTTCACCTATGTTAAGCATTGCATCACGTTGTTCATCCACAACTCGTAACGTAGGCGGCAGCGTCCATACCCCATTCACATACTGCTTTGTGTCGCGCGGGTTGCGGTTTATTTCACTGCGACCCAGTAGCTCAAACCCTGCTTTTTGCGCAAGCTCGATCACGTAGCTTTCTTTGACATACCCACTGCTTACCATTTGCTCGTAGCTAAAGCTTTCAGGTGCGCGGTGCTCCACCACGCCTAAAATGCCACCGGATTTTAACGCCGCAAAAAAGGCATTAAATACGGCCTGCTCGCTTTGGTTGTGCATCCAGTTATGCACATTGCGAAAGGTCAGAACGCGGTCGGCGGACGCGCTAGGTGCAATATCGAGTTTTTCGGGTGGGGCCATGATGGTGACTACAGTGTTGGTGAACCCATCATGGTGCTTTAATCGTTCAACAAAAGCGGCCTGAGAACGGCGAAAGAAAGCAGCAGGTGATTCTGGGTCGAAGTGTGCGGCAATGTAGTGACCGTCCTTCTTTAAATAAGGCGCTAAAATCCCTGCGTACCAGCCGCCACCAGGCCAGATCTCAACTACGGTGTGATGGGGTTGAACGTCGAAAAAGCCGAGGGTTTCTACCGGATGGCGGGCCCCATTGCGGGTAATTTCTTCGGTGGTTCGTTGGTCACCAACAACCAATTCATCCAGTGACGGTCCACTACAGCCCGTCAGCGTTAAACTTAAGCCGAAGGTGATCGCGGTAGTGATCAAGCCAGTGAATTTCAACATCATCATGTCCTTATGTTTAGGGTTGTCATTGCAACTGGCTTGCGGTTCGCACTCTATAACGGGTTAAGCATTACTGCTTGAGTGCTGGGCAGTCGTTTGAAAGGTCGCCCAAATCCACTCGCCAAGGCGGTGCACTGCGTAAACGTTCGACCACATATTCAACGAAGGTTCTGACTTTCACCGACAAGTGACGGTTACTCGGGTACAGAGCGTGAATCGGGAACGAACCAAACGGCCAGCCGCATAAAATGGGCTGCAGACGTTTTTGTTTAATATCTTCGGCGCAAACCAAAGTCGGCAGCGTCGCGACCCCCATACCCTCGATGGCGAGGCGGTGCATGCTCATCACGTCATTTACTTTTACGCGGGCTTTCACGTCAACAGACACTTTCTCTGGCCCGTTGAATTCCCAATGTGGGTTGGACTGAAAGCTAATGCAATCATGACCACGTAAATCATTGGGGTGGTTAATGGGGGCGTGCTTGGCAAGGTATTCAGGGCTGGCCACCGTTACGGTGGCGACCTCGCCTAAATTCCGTGCAATTAAGGAAGAGTCTGCTAATTCCCCTACACGAAAGGCGACGTCGATGCCTTCCTGAATCAGATCCAACGTCTGATCCGTGAGCACGATATCCATTTGAATTTCGGGGTACTGTTTAAGAAAGTCAGCGACGATGTTGCTGAGGATACGCTCGCCGAACAGCATGGGGGCCGTAATGCGTAGCATCCCGGTTGGTTTGCTCTGCATTTCGGTGACTGCGATATTGGCTTCTTCAATATCACCAATAATGCGCGAGCACTGATTGTAATAAGCGCTGCCGGTGTCTGTCAGGCTTAAAGTGCGCGTGGTGCGTTGCAGTAAGCGCGCGCCTAAGCGTTCTTCCAGCTGCGTAATCTTGCGACTAACAGTGGATTTAGGCAGCCCTAGTGTTTTGGCTGCTCCGGTGAAACTGCCGGCATCAACCACCTTAACGAATATGGCGATTTCGTTGAGATCAAATTGCTCCATAACGGGTTTCCTTATCGGGAACTGTTCCTATTATGGAACAATAATGCAAAGTTTGCCTATTTTTATTTGTGGTACGTTTGTACATGCTGTAGGACAAAATAAGACATAAAAGCGGTCTGTGTCACAATTTGTCACTAATTTGTTGCCTGAAGATAGCTGGGCGCATTGTGTCTACTGTCATACTCCGGCCCCGAAATTCCCGTACATATGTACTGAAAAGCGCTTGCATACAGGCACCTAACAGTACTGTGATCAAAATAAAAATAACACCTGCGGAAATAGTTGCGCTGCATAGTTAGGCCATTCGTAAAACGAGATGCAGCCCAGTAGTCATTTGCATATAGGTATTATCGTGATCTCAAAAAAAACAGTTCTAAATAGCGCGATTTTGGCGGCCACATTAGCCCCTGTTGTGGCACAGGCTTCCGGTTACAAAATTAACGAACAAAGCGCCAGCGGCGTGGGCAACGCCTACGCGGGTCAGGCGGCTATGGTCGAAGATGCATCCGTGGTGTTCTACAACCCAGCCGGTATGGTGCACCTAGACCGCCCTCAATTAACCGCAGGTTTTTCTTATCTAAGCGGTGACGGTAAGTTCTCTGGCGGACAAGGTACTGATGCGGCAGGTAACCCAATTGCAGCAGGTGATGGCACCTATAGCGACGGCGGTGATTTCCTAGGCTCTGCATTTATCCCATTCATGTATTACGCGCGCCCTGTAAACGAAAAAATGGCCATTGGTTTGGGTATCTTCACACCATTTGGCACCAACACAGATTACGATGCAGACTTCGTTGGCGGTGGCTTCGCTGATCAAACTCAATTGAAGTCCATCGACATTCAACCAACCTTTGCATACAAGATTAACGACGAGCTTTCCGTTGGTTTTGGTGTAGACATTGTTTACATGAAAGGTTTGTTGTCCAAACAAGTAGACACGATTTCATATTCTGCTGGTGCCATTGCTCTGGTAGATCAACGCATGGCAGCCACTGGTGAATCTCGTGCAGATGCGCAGGCCGCTGTCGCAGGTGCATTAGGTAAAAATGCCAACTCAGCCATCTTCAATACAGACTATGCGGGTTTTGAAAACCACTACGAAGTTTCTGGTGATGATTGGGGTACGGGTTGGAACTTTGGCTTGATGTGGAAGCCTACGGCAGCAACAACGGTCGGTTTTGCATACCGTAGTGAGATTGAAGTTAATCTGGAAGGCGATTCAGAGTTTGCTAACGACTTTTACATTTATAACTCTGCTGCAGACGTGAATGGGGTAGAAGGCGCAACGGGTGCTGTACCGGCAGGTGCGCTGTCTGGTAATACAGATGCCACCGTTCGTAAGCAAGCCTCTAAAGTACCGCTGACAACACCTCAATCTGCGACTTTCTCTGTAGCTCATCAGACGACGCCAAAGTTGTTATTGCAGGCAGGGGCCACTTGGACTGGCTGGTCATCATTTGAATATTTCGACGTAATCGCAACTGAAAACACGGCGGGAGCCAGCGACGGAGCGACAGACATTTCAGACATATCTGGAGCTAACGGTCTGGTGGATGCAAATGGTCAAAACAACGGTTATATCGGACACATTGTCGAAGAATGGAAAGACGTTTGGGCGGCGGCAGTTGGTGGTAGCTATCAAGCAACCCCTCAATTGTTACTCCGTGCAGGTTACGCGTATGACCAAAGCCCGGTGACCTACAAATACCGTACTGCACGTGTTCCTGCTTCTGACCGTCAATGGTTAACCGCAGGTGTTCAATACCAAATTGATCAGGATTGGACTGTGGATATGGGTGCTGCGTACCTGTTCATGAAAGAAATGGAATTGGAAGAAGTAAATAAAAACCTTGAAGATGACGGCTTCGGTGAAGCTTCTGTTGAAGGCAAATACAAAATCAACGCGTTTGGTTTGTCCTTCCAAGTTAGCTACAAAATGTAATGTGATTAACCTTTTCGGTTGATCCAAAGCTCGAGCACGAATGTGCTCCTAGCTAGACAAATAGCGCACCCAAAAGGTGCGCTATTTTTTTGCTTTTTGCAAGGGTTGAGGCACGCGGTGCAAAAGCTGCACTTTGGTGGTGCGTATACCTTGTCGATCTGGTTTGGAATCTCCCTAACCTATTGATTTTATTGGGTAATTTTATGTCTTGCTCAGGTGGTATGCTGCTTGCTTGACCAAAGGCAGTTAAGCCCTGAATTGAACCAAAAATAATCCTTATGCTAGTTGCTGCTGAAACAGATACAGCCCCTGATCTTGCGCAGGTGCACCGCAATCAACAGACGCGATCACGCGCCCTAGAGGTAGTGAAAGCTTTGTTTGATCAAGTGCGTGTTGTGCAACAGCACCGTGCTGCAACCAATGGTGCGCTCGGGGGCAACCCATTCTTTGAGAGTAAAACCCGAATCCTCGCCCGCGAGATTAATGCTCGCTTTAAAGAGTTGGACCGTCAATTACTGCCGTTAAGTGAGCTGTATGATGGTATGCGCTGGCAGGATATTGGTAACGAATGGCAAACCGTTCACCTGCAGTGGCGACAAGACCAAGTAATAGAAAACTTCGAATTGCACAGTCACCTTGTGCGTCAAATGCTCGATTTCATTGCTGATATCGGCGAGCGCGCTGAAGGGCTTATTATGCGCGACAGCCACCATCTTGCCTTAGCCCAGTATATTTTACGTGGCTTACCTACCTTCATTGAGATTATGGGGCAAATGCGAGCATTGGGTACTCATGCTGCTGTTGCCGGTGAATGCACCGAAGCCTGCGGCATGCGTTTACGTTTTCTGCAGCAGCAAATTCAAGAGCACCAAGCCACAGTGCGCGAGCAAATGGGCCGTTTATCGTCTGAAGCCTTTAGCAAAACCACTTCTCTAATCGAAGTCCATTTGTGCGAACCTAAACTCGACAAGCTGTTGAAATGCATTGAGCAAGACATTCTCAAAGCCCGCAAAATTGAGCTAAATCCAGACGAGCTGTTTACACGCTGCACCGAAATCATGGACGCTCACTTTAACGTTATGACGGAAGGTTTGCGTATGTTACGCATGAGTCTTGATCGTCGTATCGAAGCCTGGGTGCACCGCTAGACGGTACTATTTCCCTCTTGCCCTCATCGCCGGATGACGTCCGTGCTTCGCTTATTTGGCCTACGCGATAAATTTATTTACCCTTTTATTTCAGCCATTTTGTGCGATAGCTCGGCGAGCTGTTGTGCTATTTCACTCATGCGGATTTGGCTTTGCGCCAATTGGTCGGTGGCTTGGGTGTGCTGTTCGCTGATGTCGCGAATGTCGTGGCTGCCATCCACAATACTTTGGGTTTGAGAGCTTTGCTCGTTCACGCTGTCGGCGATAAGTTGAATGGCTTGAACGATTTGGCCAATGGATTCGGTCACGCGGTTAAATTGCTCGCTGGTGTGTTTTACGCTTTCCATGCCGTTGTTGGCGTCCTGAATGCTTTGACCTAGCAGTTTTCGGATTTCTCCGGCGGAGGTATTGCTACGTTGTGAAAGGGTGCGGACTTCATCCGCGACCACGGCAAAACCTCGGCCTTGTTCGCCTGCACGAGCGGCTTCGATGGCTGCGTTTAGTGCCAGTAAGTTGGTCTGTTCGGCAATGCCTGTGATTAACTGAGTGGAAGCCTCAATGGCATCGTTATTGGCTTTAATCTTTTCCATGGCATCAATCAGTTGTTGCATGGCGGTGGCGCTTGCGGAGGTGAGTTTTTGCGTTTGCTCGGTTTCTTTTAGGGTGCGCATGACTTCCCGTTCTTCGTCCGAGAACGAGTCCATCATGACACTGAGTGCTTGATCAGTTCGCTCCGCAGTTTCGGATAGGCGCTTGTTTTCTTGTGATAGTTGGCCGGTTTGATGTTGCACGCTGGCCTGCATTTGATTCAGTTCGTCAGCTAGGTCGGCCAAGCTTTGCATGCTGTTTTGCGCGACATCTAACACTTGTTCCATAGCCATAGCGTTGGCTGCCAATTCAGAAGCTTTTTTCTCACTGTCAGCGGTTAAGTTAGAGGCTCGGTCTATGGCTTTGGTGCGCCACTTGCTGCTGAAGTACTGTGCCAGCCAAACCACCAATAGTGGCAGTATGTAGCCACTGACTTGGTCAATACGGGCGGCGGTTTCTGGCAGGGGATGTTGAGGTAAAGCCAGATTTTGTAGATCGGCCAGTAATAAGCCCCCCATAAACAAAGCCATGACGGCTGCCCAAGCGGAGGCGTTTCTGGGGGTTAAAAACAGGTAGCCGAATGAAATAACGGCCACAGGCCAGAGAATATGGGCAGAGTGAATGCCTCCCAATTGATAGACCATATTGCTACTGTGCAGAGCAATGGCGCACATAAACAGGTTAGAGGCGAGGGTTAGGTGTTGACCGTGGCGGATCATAAAGCTGGCCGCTACCAATATGACGATAAACACCACAGAGGTCGTACTCAGCGGTGTGACCTCAAGGCGACTCCACTTTAGTAGGCTATATAAACCAATGGCATAGCCCACCAGCGTTAGGGTTAGTAGTGAGCGGTACCACTCCTTCTGCGAATGAGAAAGTCGAGTATCTGTAGGCGCGAAAAAATTCAGATAGGCTTTAAATGGGTTCATAGGCGCACATTCAGCTCTGATTTAGTCAGTGTAGTTGATGTGCGCCAGAGTGACAGGGCCGCCAACAAAGCGGCTTTAAGTGGTTTAGGAGGCCGCCTGCACTTCGGCTGGCGCGTTGTATTGGGTATAGCGCCCCGCCATGGCGTCTTCCATGCGCGATCTAAAATGATCGGCGACCTTGCCATAGCCTTTGCTGTTTAGGTGGATGTAGTCCGTCCAATATTTAGCATCCTGACATTCGTGGAATATATTGATGAATTCAAACCGCTCCAACACCTTACCTGTTTGGGCATGATATTTATTTGGGATTTCCAGCATGGCCGCCTGTAAGGTTTCAAGCATCAATTGAATAAAGGCCGCGCGTTCAGGGTGAACGGTTTCGCCCTCGTTTTTGGGCCAGTGGTGTTTATCGAAGACTTGGTGCAAGTGAGCTTCGCTATCAATGGTGTAATCACCTTTGATGTTCACGCCCATGGTTTTCATTACGGGCTCTAACCAGCGCATGCCAAAGAACGGCATTAGAAAATCCACCAGTCGTTTGACGGCCGATAAATCAAATACCAGTGGTGTGCCCCGTGAGGTATGAATGGCGTTGCAATAGCTGTGGGTAATAACACAGGCTTGCGGTGCATATTGATCGCGAATTTTTAGTGCAGCAACAAAATTGTCGGTGATTTTTTGCGCTTCGTTTTTCAGCGCTTCTGGGTCGCAGGACGTTTGCCATTGACCGTTATAATCTTGGATGCTGTGTTTTTGTGCGTGATTTACCATGTCGTTACCGCCAGCCGACAGCAAGATTAAATCCATGTGTTTGGCGATGTCTTTTTCTTTCAATACCATGGTGAGTGTGGCGGAAGGGAAATCTTTTTCTTTAACACCGCCGCGTTGATCGGGCTCCGCTGCCGCTAATTCGGAGGAAACATCGCCAGAGCGTTCGATACGCAAAAGCTGTAAGTCGAGCTTTTTGTCTGTGGCTAAATGGTCGATGACATTGGACTTGTCGTCGATGGAAAACCCTTGCAAGCCAATGAGCTTTTTAAGCGCGAAACCAAAGTATTCAGTCAGACTTTTTAGGGGAAAGTCGAACCACGAATCACCCTCAGAAACAACAACCCATTTATTTTTCACGCCGGGCCACCACTTGGGCAGGTTTTTGACGTTCCATTTCATGCGCACCACGCGCTTTTTAAATTCTGGTATGCGGCGCGCATACAAAGGTAGCTTGTTCATAAAGCAAAACATCCCTTTACCCTAATTATACGATTTAAAATTTAGAGCGAAGCACGTTAAGGGTTTGCTTAAAGACCGTCAAGCCGAACGGGGGACTGAGGAAGTTTTTGCCTTAACCGTTTTTGTAAATCAGACATGACCTCGTCACGAAAATCGCGGTGATTGTAGCAGGGCAGCTGCGCTTTATAGGTGGTAATGGGTAGAATTTCGGCATTGGCGCGTAAGGTTTTAAACACTCGCGGAAAGCGATCCCCCGGTGCATGGACCTGATGCAAACCACCGCTGTACACAAACAAAATGTCACCAACATGCTTGCGCAGCAGCACGTCGGCCACCCCGCCGCGCACACTCATGGGTAAACCATGTTTATCCAACCCTGTGCGACGCATCATGCGACCTTCGGGCAAAATGGCAACGAGAGTTTCATCATCAATGGCATCTAAAAAACGCTGCCAGCTTTCGTCCTTTTTCCTTGTGATGGGCACTAGGCCGGGAAAGAGCAGACGGTATAGGCGACCCACAATCGGGCGGTCAACTATGGTGATATCTGCACCAGGGGCGATCAAGTTACCGGCAAGGCGCCACAGGGCTTTTGTTGGCACGGCACCAATAAACAGGGGCTCAAACAAACTGGTGTGATTCAGAAAAATAATGAGCCGAACGCGGTCGAAGCTCGACCATTGTTGTTGGCTGAGCCAAGTCACTTGGTATCGGTACAGCAGGCGACACGCCAGCTTTAGACCGATTAACAACCCAAAACGAATCAGTCTGCTCAAAATCGCATCCTACAGCTAGATACAAACAGTGGGCACAAACAGCGGGTCATGGCGGGCCCATGGGCTTTTACGTATACTCGCCGATGCAATGTAACGGCAATTTTGAACAAGCAAGGGCAGCGTACGGCCATGACTTCCATTGACTTCTATATTCTAGGCCAAACTCAGCATCAAGACCGTCTGCTGTTTGCTTGCAGGTTGGCGGAGCGGGTTTACGCCGAAGGTCGTCGCGTCTATGTGCATGTGGCCTCCGAGCAGGAAGCCCTATATCTAGATGATTTGATGTGGTCCTATAAGCCCGAAAGCTTTTTGCCGCACAGTATTTTAGGGCAAGCGAGTAGCGCTGACGCCAGCACGTTAAACGCCGATACGCAGGTCCAAATTGGCTTTGAAGATCATCCGGTTCACCACAACGATGTGATGATTAACTTAGTGTCGCCCCTGCCGAATTTTTTTAGCCGTTTTGAACGCGTGTTGGAAGTGGTGATTCAAGAAGAGCAAGTCTTACAGCAAACCCGCGAGCATTATAAGTTTTATAAAGATCGCGGGTATGAAGTGACCCACAGGGATTTGCGGGGTTAGTGTATTTTAGTCAGGGATAACTAAGCTCACTGTAGCGCTTAGAGAAACATCTCTGTTCTCGCCATCGTAGTAGTGGGTCGAGTTACCTGAATAGGTGGCTTTAAAAGAACTCGCGGTATCCGCTTGAATGGCAATGCTTGCAGCATGACCTTCTTCGGCGTCTTCATAAACGGTGACACTCATTTCAGAAGATTGCAGGTGATCGTCTACGTTGTCGTAAGCAAAGCGCGAGCCTTCAAAGTATTGGGCTTGATCGTACCATTGGTAGCCGATTTGCTCTGTTTTATATCCCCAGAAAAGACCTTCGTTATCTTTTCCTTCAAAGTACTCTTGGCAAAATGAGTAGATGTCTCGGGTGACGTTGCGATCAGCATCTGAGGCGGGTGCGGAGGAGTCTCTAACTAAATTTATCGTGCCTAGGCGAGAGTTATCTTCATTGCTTACTTTGATCCATGTGGCAGTTTCACTTTCTGTGGTCTGCAAGTTCTCATCTTTGGTCGAAATCGTGCTAGTGCCAGTGTTATAGTTTTCGACGGAAACGTCGCGGCCGATAATGCTCATGACATTTGTTTCATTATCAAATTCAACGTCTACAATACGGCCTTTGCAATCATAGGTTGAATAGCCACCTGTACCGTCGGACACGACTTGCAAAATTGCTCTTCGAACACCTGTTTCAGTATCAACAACTTTGCTACCGTTTTCGGTATAGGTAGACGTTTCAGTGTAATTGCTTACACCTACCCAAGTGCCAATGATGCTATCACTACCAGTTATGGGGGTGTACTCTGATGCGTTAAATGTTTTTGGTGTACGGCTAGAATCTGAGTTCGAGCTATCTGAGCCACAGCCTGTTAACGCAATTGATGCAGCCAAACTAAATAATATTTTATTGTTCATTTTATATCCTTATATTCCTTGCTTAAACGCAGCGGCAGTTTATCGTTGTTTGAGAGTGCGAACAACGAAAAGGGCTTGCATTGAATCAAGCAAGAATCAAATTAAATTCTCATTTCTGTTTTAAATCTAAGTGAACAAATTGCATTCAAATGGCACTTCCGCTAATGTCGCCGCCCCTTTAACCCAAATGGAAGTGCTATGTATAAGTTATTACTTATCGGTGTGAGTGCTCTGTTGCTCGGTGCATGTGCACGATTGGATCATGTGCAAATCGGTGATCTTGATCAAACACAGGGCAATTTGCAGCCTATTTCAGTGAAAGTCAGTCAGTTCGGTATCGAGTTGGCCGCGTTCGCGGAAGTTGGTCGTCATACGGCCAGTAGTTCTGCTGCACGTTCGCAGTCTCAACAAGTTCGCGACTTGTTAGCGTTGATGAATATGGGGCCGCGTACTGGTAACCCAGTTTATAACGAAACCTATGCCGAAAAAGTATTGGAAGATTTATATCGCCAATGCCCGTCCGGTAACATCACAGGTATTCGCAGTATTCGTGAAGCGCGTGCTTACACCGCCGTCAGTGGTGAAATTGTACGTATTGATGCATTTTGTGTGCAGTAATTTGACTTCGGTAACCTTGTCATTCGTTAGTCAAAGAGTAAGGAAATAAAGCAAAAATGTTACGTTTAATTGCAGTTGCGATTTGTTTGGTCACCCTATCGGGTTGTGTAAATTTAAACTCCATGTCCATGACACAAGTACCGGAAAATCGTTCCAACTTGATCAGTGCGACAGCCAGTGATTGGAATTTTTTAGGATTTGTTTTTGATAACGACTTTGTGGACGAAGCCGTGAGTCAACTAAAGCAACAGTGTCAGGGTGGTAAATTGCAGGGTGTGCTAACTAAACACCAAACGACAACGTATTTCTTGGTGTTCAAACGCGAAGTGATTGCCAGCGGTTACTGCAACAAGGTGTAGGAGCAAAACATGAAAAAATGGCTTTTACCTTTGTCGCTGCTTAGCACCCTAGTGCTGGGTGGTTGCAGTCACAGTATCCACATGGTGAACACCTCGGGTTTTGATAGCAAAATGCCACAGCCGACCGAAGCACGCTATGTTGAAGCGCGTGCGGAGCAAACTGTGGTATTAGGCTTCGCGTTTGATACCGATTATGTGGATCAAGCCCGGGCGAATTTGCTGGGCCAGTGCCCGGGTGAAATTGCGGCGGTCAGCTCGCAATTCTCCACCTCCCATGGTTTTTTACACTGGACCAATAAAGTGTTGATGAAAGGCGTCTGCCTGAACTAATCCAACACGCTTACGCTTGTGCACTCAGGCTCTAGCTGAGTGCACAGACCACCCGCAAGCCAAGTACAGCGTGAACGCGCATGGCTACAATCCCACCCCAAAAACCGCTATAATCGCCGCCATTTTTCAGTTCTGAATCCGGTGTAAGACAACCATGGCGATGGATAAAACTTATCAGCCCCACGAAATCGAGAAATCTTGGTACAAAACCTGGGAAGAAAAGGGCTATTTCGCACCTCAAGGCGAGTTAAATGGGGGCGATAACAGCTACTCAATCATGATCCCGCCTCCTAACGTCACCGGCAGCCTGCACATGGGTCACGGCTTTAATAATGCTGTGATGGACTGTTTGATTCGTTACAACCGCATGCAGGGCAAAAACACCCTGTGGCAACCGGGCACCGACCACGCGGGTATCGCTACGCAAATGGTGGTTGAGCGCCAACTGGCTGCCGAAGGCATTGCCCGTCAGGACTTGGGTCGTGACAAATTCCTAGAGAAAGTTTGGGAATGGAAAGAGCAGTCCGGCGGTACTATCACCCAACAGATTCGTCGTTTGGGTTCGTCTGTAGACTGGAGCCGTGAGCGTTTCACCATGGACGAAGGTCTGTCAAACGCGGTGCAAGAAGTGTTCGTGCGCTTGTACAAAGAAGACCTGATCTACCGTGGTAAGCGTCTCGTTAACTGGGACCCGAAACTGCACACCGCCATCTCCGACCTCGAAGTAGAAAACAAAGATAAGAAGGGCCACATGTGGCACTTCCGTTATCCATTGGCCGACGGCGTGACCACGCCAGATGGTCAAAACTACATTGTGGTCGCCACCACCCGTCCTGAAACCATGTTGGGCGATACTGGTGTGGCGGTGAACCCAGAAGACCCTCGCTACCAAAGCCTGATCGGCAAGTTTATTGAGTTGCCATTAGTAGGTCGTCGTATTCCCATTGTGGGCGACGAACACGCCGACATGGAAAAGGGCACAGGCTGCGTAAAAATCACCCCAGCTCACGACTTCAATGACTACGAAGTGGGCAAGCGTCACCAACTGCCGATGATTAACGTACTGACGTTTGATGCGGCCATTCGCGCGCAGGCCGAAGTCTTCAATACCAATGGCGAGCCATCCGACGCATACAGCACTGAGCTGCCAACCGAATACGCAGGTTTGGATCGTTTCGACGCGCGTAAAGCTATCGTCGCTAAGTTCGATGAGCTGGGCTTGTTAGATGAAATCAAAGACCACGACTTGACCGTGCCCTACGGCGACCGTGGTGGTGTGGTGATCGAGCCTATGCTAACCGACCAATGGTACGTGCGTATTGCCGATCTAGCTAAGCCAGCCATCGAAGCCGTTGAAAACGGCGACATCAAGTTTGTGCCAAAGAGCTACGAAAACATGTATTTCGCGTGGATGCGCGACATTCAAGATTGGTGTATTTCCCGTCAGTTGTGGTGGGGTCACCGCATTCCTGCGTGGTACGACAACAACGGTAATGTGTACGTGGGTCGCACCGAAGACGAAGTACGTGCCGACAACAACCTGAGTGCCGAGGTGGCGCTGCGTCAGGACGACGACGTATTAGATACTTGGTTTAGCTCTGCGTTGTGGACGTTCTCTACACTCGGTTGGCCAGAAGAAACCCCAGAACTAAAAACCTTCCACAGCACTGATGTGTTGGTAACGGGTTTCGATATTATTTTCTTCTGGGTAGCGCGCATGATTATGATGACGCTGCACTTTGTTAAAGACGAAAACGGCAAGCCACAAGTACCGTTTAAAACCGTCTATGTGCATGGCCTAGTCCGTGACCAAGAAGGCCAAAAAATGTCGAAGTCCAAGGGTAACGTGCTGGACCCATTGGACATCATCGACGGCATTGATTTGGAATCACTGGTGCAAAAACGCACCGGCGGTTTGATGCAACCGCAAATGGCCGCGAAAATCGAAAAGCAAACCCGCAAGCATTTCCCTGACGGCATTGCTGCATACGGTACCGACGCACTGCGCTTTACTTTCTTGTCACTGGCGTCCACCGGCCGTGACGTGAAGTTCGACATGAGCCGTTTAGAAGGTTACCGCAACTTCTGTAACAAACTCTGGAACGCCACCCGCTTTGTTATGGAATCCATTGGTCACACGGACGAAGCGCCGCTGACTCAAGACCAAATCACCGATTTAAACTCAGGTGAAGTGGATTTGTCGCTGGCGGATCGCTGGATTATTTCTCGTCTGCAACAAGCCGAAAAAGATGTGAAACACGCATTGGATGAATTCCGTTTCGACCACGCCGCGCAATCCTTGTATGACTTTGTATGGGACGAATACTGCGCTTGGTATCTTGAGCTTTCTAAACCCGTACTGTGGGACAAAGACGCAAGCGAAGCGCAAAAACGCGCAGCCCGTCGCACCTTGGTTGATGTGCTTGAAGCCATCTTGCGTTTAGCGCACCCGATGATGCCGTTCATCACTGAAGAAATTTGGCAAACACTGGCACCGATTGCTGGTAAACAAACTAGCGACACCATCATGCTGGCGGCGTTCCCGTTAGCTGATGAAGCTAAGTTGGACGCACAAGCTGAAACCGATATTGAATGGTTAAAAGGCGTGATCACAGGCGTGCGTAACATTCGCGCAGAATTGGGCATAGGCCCAGGCAAGCCTGTGGAAAGTTTCTTCAAAGACGGTAATGCCGAAGACGAACGTCGCTTGAAAGCCAACAGCAACTTCCTAAAAGCCATGGCCAAATTGGAAAGCATTACTTGGTTGCAAGCAGGTGAAAAAGCGCCGTTAGCCGCCACCGCATTGGTGGGCGACATGGAAGTATTGATTCCCATGGCGGGCAACATCGACGTCAGCGCCGAGCTTAACCGTTTGACCAAAACTTTCGAGAAAAACCAAAAAGAACTGGAACGTGTTGCAGGCAAATTACAAAACCCGAAATTTGTCGACAAAGCGCCAGCGGATGTGATCGAGAAGGAGCAAGCCAAGCTAGCAGAATACGAAAGCGCTGCGAAAAAACTGCAAGAGCAAATCGACGCGATCAAGGCGTTGTAACTCGGACTTGGCTTGTGCTTTTTATTGGTTGGCAAGGCCGCCGGTTCCCGACGCGGCCTATGTACCTACATCCATGTAGGCAAGCAAGCCAAACTAGCGGAATACGAAAGTGCCGCGAAAAAACTGCAAGAGCAAATCGACGCGATTAAGGCGTTGTAAGCTTTCAGTTTAAGTTTGGTTCTCGCCTTAGGTTGTGTATGGCGTGAAAAGTAAAAAGGAGTGTCTCCGCGCGGAGCACTCCTTTTTTGTATCTGTAGTACTCATGCCTTGTTCGTAACTTTTCCTCTCTATCTCTTCACCGGCTTGTGTCTTAGCTTTTAGCAGAGGTAGGCTCGTTTGAAGTTGTATTAAATAAGCAGAAACGTATCAGGGAGGATGCGGTATGGCTTCAAAGACGAGTACAACTCTGTGGTTCATCGTTCTGGTTGTGTTTCCTGTTTTTGCTAAAGCAGAGCTTTATCATTGCGAAGACGCCAGTGGCCGCATTACGGTGACAGATCGCCCGTGTATTGGTGCAACTAGATATGAGGTCGTCAATCCAATTCAGACGTTAATGATTAAAGCGCCCTCTGTAGAAGAAAAACAGTTCTTAGAGTCTGTAAAACATTCGCAGTCACAAAAACAATCCAATGCGTTACCTGAAAGCTGCCGTCGCTTTAGTTCCACAGAGCTACGCAATTTGCGGGTGAAAGACAATTTTGAAAAAGGTATGCCGCAAAGTGAAATTAAAAAGCGGTTCGGTTTGCCGGATTTTACTGAGACAAAAACCGATGGCTCGGAAAAATGGATTTACCAAGGCGATAGAGTTAATCGCGTTTTTCGTTTTAAACATGAGTGTTTGCTTGCGTGGAATGAGCGTTGGAAAAAGCCGCGCAGCAAAATGAGTAAATATAATGAGTGAGTAGTCGGGTGTCGGGAGTCAGGTGTCGGACGCAAAGCAGGTGTTAGGCGTGTTTTATCGTCGAGTTTTGTAGGCGTCGTCGCGAAATCAAAAACGGTGATTTGATGAAGGTGTTCTGGTGGTGAGTAATTCCCGTTTATTGCTAAGCATTGCCACTGTGTTTTATTACCTAGGCCGCATCAGAATGTCGCCCATAAAAAAGCGAGAAGCAATTTTACTTGTTTCTCGCTTTTTATTTTGTCGCGCTAGTCTAGCTTACAGCGAACCCTTGATAACCGCTTTTAGCAGTTTCGGGTTGGCGCAAATTACATCGCGTTGAGTTTCGAAGTCTGGGCCACCGCTGAAGTCAGTCATCAAGCAACCAGCTTCTTTGGCGATCAGGATACCAGCCTGTAGGCTGATTTCATCGGCTTCGTTAATCCAGCATGCGTCAACCTGACCAGAAGCGGTGTAAGCCATGGACAGTGCATCGTTACCGAAGGCACGAATCAAACGGGTTTCGCTGCTTAGATTCATTAGGCGTTCGCGCAAGCGCACATTGCGTTCGTTGTCGGCAATGCCCGGGAACTTCACTGCCAAAATGGTTTGGCTGAGCTTGGATTTTTCAGTCGTACGTACACGACGTCCACTCATTTCAGTTCCACGACCGCGGGTCGCTGTAAACTCTTCGCCTGTGGCTGGGTTTACGATCAGCGCATGCTGCGCCTTGCCGCCGATGGTGCAAACCAATACCAAGCAGTACAGCGGCAAGCCAGAACGAAAGTTCTCGGCACCTTCTAATGCATGCACGTGCCATGTGGTGGTGGCGGTTTCACTGCGTACCTGGGAGCCGGTTTCATTCCCCTGAAAATTGTCATCAGGGAAGTGCTTGCGCAGTTTAAAAATAATTTGTTTCTCGGTGCCAATGCTGCAATCAGCGATAAATTTGCTGATTTCTTGGTCCGTAGCTCGTTCAAAATCAAATCGCTCGGCGGCGTGTACCAACTCTTGGCCGGCTTCCCTTAACACACGCAAAGCGACGCTTACTATGGGTTGCATCTTACTTCAAAACACTCGCTAGGTAGGGAACCGCGCAGTATATCAAAAACTTTGCCAGACACACGCTTTTTCTGGGTTACACTATGACGAATTTCCCTGAACGATAGACGGCTCCGACTCAGTATCTGCTGATGCGGTATCGAGAGCGGAATATTGGGTGCTTTATAAATGTTAGATCAGATTCGAGTGGTGCTGATAAATACCTCTCATCCGGGCAATATCGGCGCAGCCGCCCGAGCCATGAAGACCATGGGTATAAGTGATTTGGTGCTGGTTGATCCGCAAGGTTACGAGGACGGTAAGCCAACAGCCGAAACTTGGGCGGTGGCTGAACCGCGCGCGTCGGGTGCGTTGGATGTATTAGAAGGCGCGACCGTGGTGAGCACCTTGGCGGAGGCCACGGCAGACTGCGGTATCGTCATGGGTACCAGTGCGCGCAGTCGTCATATTCCATGGCCGTTAATGCACCCGCGCACGGCGGCTGCAAAAGCGGTTGAAGCGGGCTTGGCCAATAATAAGGTGGCGATAGTCTTTGGCCGTGAGCGCACTGGGTTAACCAACGAAGAGTTAGCTCAATGTCAGGTGCATATTCATGTGCCGACCAACCCTGAGTATTCTTCATTGAATGTCGCAGCTGCCGTGCAGGTGTTGTGTTATGAATTGCGCATGACCGCACTCGCGCAAAGCGGTGAGTTAGATCAGGATTACG
>JBFHVZ010000027.1:0-23680 GCA_041589295.1 Pseudomonadales bacterium | reverse complement strand
GTCAGGGTCGCTGAGGGGGAGATGAAGCGGTCTCGGGCGAGAAGCTGATTTGGGTCAAGTTTAATGGTTTAGCTACGGGGCTTAGTGCATACCAAGGCAGGAATGCTAACGTTTCGCGTTTCGCTGCGTCACCATGGCAACCAGCTTGTGGATGATTTGGTCTTTAAACTTCTCGCGAATTTCTGGGCTTAGGGTACCCAGCAGCCGTCTGTCTACGCGCAATAAAATACAAACGTCTGTCGCAATCACGTTGGATGACCGCGGCGAGTTCTCTAAAAAGGCGATTTCGCCAAAAAAGTCCCCCGGCCCCATTTCGGCCAATACCACATCGTCTTGTCCTTCTAGCGAGACCCGCGCCGCGCCGCTCATCATGATATAGAACGCCGTGTCTAACGTGCCTTGTTCAATGATGTACTCGCCCGCATTGGCCACATAAAAGGTCGCTTTGTTATCCACTACACGCTCACGCTCATAGGAGGTGAACTCTTTAAAAAAGGGCACCTTATTGAGGATCATGAGAATTTTGCCACGACTGAGATTGTTAATCCGTTTCATTGCCAGCCTGGTGATGAGTGTAGATGCAGACCATATCTATTAGTTATAGCCGAATATTCCGTCTATGCGGGGCACTTTAAAACTGTGACGCATTGCACCCAACGAGGGTTTGCAGCTATGGCGAAACGGGCAACTGCTACACTTAATGCACCTCTCAACAATACAGAGGTGCCTTAGCCTAGGAATGATCAAAACCACGATTCAATAACCGGTTCGGTGGACGATTCACGATGAAATCAAAAACCCTTGGCCTATTATGCAGTTGGGTTCTAATAAGTTCGTTTTGTGTAACGGTTAATGCTAATAACCAAGATATTAAGGCCATGCAGCAACTGTTGGCCGCCAAACAATACCTACAAGCCTATGAGCTTGGGTTGTCGCTGGCCGATCAATTGGAGGGAACCCCTAAATACGATTTTGCCTTTGGCTTGGCCGCTATCGAAACCCAGCATTTCGACCATGCCTTATTTGCATTTGAGCGCTTGCTTTTGCAGTTTCCATTTGAACCGAGGTACCGACTGGAGTTTGCCCGCACCCACTTTTATCTGCGCAATTTAGAACGGGCAGAAACCGAATTCCGTCAAGTGTTGACACAACATCCACCCGAACCAGTAGAAAAAAATGTACACCGCTTTTTAGATCAAATTGCATTATTAAAACGCGCAGTAGAGCCGACACTGGTGCTGAGTTTAGATACAGGGGGTGGATACGACAGCAACATTAATAGCGCAACGGCTGATAAAGAATTACCCAAAGAAGAATTAATTTTTCCCGTGGATATCGAGCTAAGTGACGACAGCCGCGAAACCGCCAGTGCTTATTGGAATGCCCTCGCCAGTGTGTACTACGCCTACCCGCTCACAAAACGCAGCCATGTGGATGGTCGCTTTTTAGTAAGCAAACGAGAAAACAGCGAAACCCCTACTTACAATTTGGATACCGCCATGGCCGACGCCGCGTATGCCGTAAACACAGGGCCGTTTCGCTGGCGCGCTGGGGGGCGTTATCAACATGTGCTTTTGGATGGCAGCCATTTGTTAGACAGCCAAGCCGCATTGGGACAAGTGCAGTGGTTTTTATTAAACGATTACAACATCACACTGGGCGGCACCTATGGCGAAACTCTCTACCCAGACAATGCCAACGCCAATTTGCAGCAACAACAATACAACCTGACCTTTGCAAGCCCAGAAAATTGGAGCCTGAGTTTTTTATACGGTGACGACACCGCCATGCGCAAAGCGGGAAAATACAATGGTAAACAATATCAAGGATTAGACTACCGCGCCTTTTCGTTGATCAGTCCACGCAGCACCTTGCTTTGGGGACTTAACATGATCAACAGCCAACACAAAGCCGTGAACGAATTATTGTTTACCAAACGCAGAAAAGAATTAGCCACCACCCTCAGTGGCGGTTGGCGCTATCAAATATTAAGTCGGTTAGCGTTACGCTCGGACGCCAGTTACAGCTACACCGACAGTTCTTTAAAGGCCAATACCTTTCAACGCATTAAGTTGGAATTTGGCCTGACCTACAGTTATTAGTGATGGAGGTTCATCATGACGCAACGGTTCATTGTGATTATCTTCGTTTTATTTTTTTCGGCGTCAGCGTTAAGTGAAAACCCACTGGCGGGTCACGTCATCATTTCCAAAGGAAGCGTCACCGCGGTTGACGCACAAGGCAGCAAGCGCGCGTTAAAACGTCGGTCTGAATTTTATGTTGGCGATACGCTGCTAACCGGCCCCATGGGCACAGCGCAATTACGTTTTGTGGATAACGCATTGATGACGCTCAAACCCAATAGCGAACTCAACATCAGTGCTTACCGCTATCAACAGCAGCAGGCTTCTGGCGACGACAACCAAGTGTTAATGGAGTTAGTAAAAGGCGGTTTTAGAACCATCACGGGCCAAGTGGGTAAAGGCAATAAAAATGCCTACAAGGTACAAACACCTGCGGCCAGTATTGGTATTCGTGGCACCAACTTCGAAGTACAACAAGAAACTCAAGATACCTTTGTCATGGCGGTCTACAGCGGTGGCATTCGTGTTGAAAACCCATCTGGTGTACTTAATTTAGGCGCCGACGCCGACTTTAATTACGTACGTGTATCGCCACAAATTTCACCTAAAGGATTACTCAGTGCACCTGACTCTTTAAGCGGTAACGATTTATCCAGCACACAAGACGATGAGAATTCAGGCGAAGATGAAAACACAGACGAAGGTTCAGACGAAAGTGAGAGTCAAGACGATAACCAAGACTCAGATACTGACGAGAATACGGACGAGAGTACGGATGAAAACACAGTGGAAGGCGGCTCCTCAGCCAACCGTGCATCGGCGAGTACCACTGCCAACTCGACTGTTAGCAACACAAGCCAAGAAAGCCAAGCCTTAGATCAAACCTTAAATAAAAAAGTCACACAGTCGGTCACCGACGATGACGACATCAAGGCGTTATTAGATCAATTGGGAGACAATGCCAGCCTTGCTGATTTGGCAGATGCTATCAATAGCGGCAACCCCATCAATAGTTCAGGGCTTTTTGATTTTGACCAAGCCTATGTCGGGCTTACCAGTGTCACCAACACCTTAAGTGAGCATTTAACCAACGACGAATTTAACTTATTAGAGTCCGGCAAATTAATGGCTGTCGCGTTACCGGCCCCCTACGACGCAAGCACTTTATTATTGCAAGGTGGCGCAGTGCGCATCGAAAGTCCCGAAGCAGCCGCCATGGTGTTTAACCCAAATTTCGCCGAAGCCACCATTAACATACATTGCGAAACGCTCAGCGCGCCAGAAGGTTTTGACATTCAAGTGGTCATTGGTAGCAACTGGGGCGGATCAGATATCGCCGAGGCCATTAATTTGTACATTGCCGAAGTGCTTAGTGGTAGCGGTCAAGCAGTGCCCTTCCACGCCGTCATGGTGCCCTTCGACAGTGACGGTGACAACATTGACGACAGCTATAAACTAGCGTTCGAGCAAGTATGCTCCACCACCTGCACAGACCCCATCACCGAATTAGAAATTCGCGATGTAGCCATTGGTTTATCCGACGCTGAACGCAACGAAGTCATTGCTGCATTGGGCGGGCTAAATGGCGAGAGCGACGAGTCCCGCGCACGTTTAGAAAACGAATTAGTGATCACCAACGCCACTTGGTCTCAAACAACCGACGGCCCCATTTTGGTTATGGAACCCACTGACGACCAAGGTGTTAGCGAGGGGAAAGAAATCATAAAAACACCGGCCGCCGACCGCGTGGTCACCAACATGACCGACCTGCAAAATTGCAGTGCCAGTGAAACCTGTACCATTAAAGTCGAAAAGGTAGATGGCCTACCCAATGTTAGCTGGGGCGCTTGGCTCGCCGATCCAGACAACCCCATCACCATAGTGGACTTGGCCGACGGTACCAGTCAGCAAGAAACACAATTCATGGCGTTTTGGGTGGCCGCCGAACCGGCCAACCTTAATCAACTAACCGGCACCGCAAACTTTAGCGCCAGTGATGTGTGCAGTGATTTTTCCAAATGCTTAGGATTCACCGACGACGGCATGGTGCAAAATTTTAGCGGTAACTTTGCCGTGGATTTTAATTCCGGTGCCATTACCAACGGCAATTTAACGTTTCAAAGTGGCCCAGCGGGCGGCACGGCGCAATCAAACTGGCAAGTAAATTTCAGCGGTCAAATGGGCACAGATGCCACTGGCACACGCCAACCCGGTTTTATCACCGAAAGTTTAAATGGCTCGGTTAGCACAGTAGGAGGCACCACACTAACCGATACTGTGGTGGGAAATGTGGGCGGTTTGTTTGTGAAACCCGGAGACAATTTTGTCGGCGGTTATAACGTCACCGGCGTGATGCAAGATGGCAATCATAAAAAAGCCAGCGGTGTGTTTAAACTGGATAAGCAATAGCATAGAATTAGTAATAACTAATATAAAATAATCGGAGCCGCTTATGTTACCCAAACTCACCGCACTACTTTGCCTGACTTTGACCCTACTTACTTCAAACGTGGTGAGTGCGGATAGCGCGAAGCGTTTAGAAACTATTACCGTGGGCGAAGCCAAAGCGTTAATTCAGCAATATAAACAAAACGAGCAGTTTGTGATATTGGATGTACGCACCCCAGACGAATTTGCTCAGGGCCATTTGCACAATGCCAAGCTCCTTAACTATCGCGCTGCAGACTTTAGCGATCAATTAAATGCTTTGGATAAATCCAAAACCTATTTGATTTACTGTCGCAGCGGTGGCCGCTCTGCCGGTGCCTTGCGTGTAATGGAACAACAAGGCTTTAGCTCGGTGTACAACATGGACGGCGGCTTTACCGAATGGGATCAAGCGGCGCTGCCTTCGACACGCTAATCATCTCTATGCTTGCGTAGCCTCTGTTGAACAAATCTTGAAAACTAAACAGGTTTTCAAATAAGCCGAGCTATTGATCCAAAAAAGCAAATAGCTCGGCCTTACCACTTACATCTAACTTCTGATAAATCCGATACAAATGATTCGCCACTGTAGAGGGCGATAACGACAAACGTTTTGCAATTTGCTTCATGGTTTGGTTTTTCATAAGTTCGGCCACCACTTGTTGCTCACGTTCGCTTAATACTGCCAATTGCTCTGGCAACCAAGGGTGTTTCATATCCGTCTGCAAGCATTCGTGATCGCATCTATGTAAGTGGTACAGCAACCTTTGTTGGCGTTGCTTATCTTCTTCGGTAAAAACCGCCTCCTCCCGCTTGCGATACACACTTAATAACGTAAACACTTGAGTTTCTGTATGAATTTTTAACGAGCTTAATACACGATGAATATCGTAAGGGGCAAAGCACGCGTGATAAAAATCCGAATTAAAAAAAACGGCGTCTTCTACGGCCTCCCGCATATCCACGGGATTACCTTGCGCGCGCACCAAGTGCGACATTATGGGATTTTCGTGGGTAAAGCGCGTGAGGTTTTTAGCAAAATCATCGGGCAAACCTGCACAACTGATGCGCTCTAACTCGCGCTGGGCGATAGGGCCAGACGCCCAAACAGCTCCATCCACATGAATGGTTTTTAATAAACGCTGTAACGCAGCGCGACGAAAATGTTGCGACGATAGCTGCCCAGCCAAGCCATATAAATCACCAATCAAGGTTTCATCCTGTTGCCACATATTCACCTCGAATTTATTGCGCCCACTATTAATGGAACAGAAATACCAAGTTCACCCTAGCCGTTAGGTCATTTTTACCAATGCCGTTTTCCCGCAGCTTTGCCAAAGTAAGCACGGTGCAATAGCGCGTAATAGTGAGTTCAAAACGGGAGTCACACCATGACCGATAGCAAAGATGACTGCGATGTGGCCGTTCTTGGCGCAGGTTTGGCCGGTATGGTCACCGCATTGGAGTTGTCACACCAATCGCCCCACCTCAACATAAAACTGCTAGATCAACAGCATGACATGGGTGGCCTCGCCCGTAGTGCATTCGGCGGCATGGCCTTAGTCAACACGCCATTACAAAAACTATGCGGTGTAAAAGATTCCCCCGAACTGGCATTACGAGACTGGTTCAGCTTTGCGGAATTTTCTCAAGATGAAACAAGTGACGGGTCAGATCAGTGGCCAAAAGCGTGGGCAAAATATTATGTAGAAAACAGCTGCGAAAAAATCTATCACTGGTTAAAGCAGTACGGTGTACGGTTTTTTCCTGTGGTGAATTGGGTGGAGCGCGGCTTGTTCACACCCGGTAACTCGGTGCCGCGATACCATGTCATTTGGGGCACATCGGCTCGGTTGGTTTCGCAAATTAAAAAAGCCGTACTTAAAAAGCCCAACATCAAGTTTGCGAACAACACCCGCGTCAATGCCATTCACCGCCACTCTGATAATTGGTTAATTGAAACCGACAACCACACATTGACTGCACATCAAGTCGTCATCGCCAGTGGCGGCATCACAGGTAAATTAGAGCGTGTTAAAACCTTGCTAAGTCATGTACCAGAACAACTGCTAAATGGCAGCCACCCCAGCGCCGACGGTCACTTGCACGATCAAGCTCAACAGCTTGGCGCAAACATCACCCACGAACGCAACATGTGGAATTACGCAGCGGGCATTGATCATCCACAAGCCGAATTCGAGCAACATGGCTTGAGCCTAATCCCCTGCAAAACAGCATTATGGGTCAATGCCCATGGCGAACGCATTGGATCAAAATCCAACGAAATGCCGTTAGTAACTGGGTTTGATACCCATGACTTATGCGAGCAAGTGGCGAAACAACCCTTGGGCTATACCTGGCAAATTTTAAACTACAACATTGCCCGTCGTGAGCTGGCGATTTCCGGCGCGCAACATAACCCGCACATTCGTGATCGTCGCTGGTTTAAGTTTATCGCAGGCACGTTAACCGGCAGTGACGCCTTGCTAAAACAAATGCTAGAAGAAAGTCAGGACTTTTTAATGGCCGACTCGTTAGACCAGCTATGCGAAAAAATGAATGCACTGACCCAAAATAATCTCGTTCAAGCCAGTACATTGCGACCGCAACTCAGCGCCTTCGACGAGCAAATAAAACGGGGCGAAGCCTTTTACACCGACGATCAATTACGGCGCATTGCCATCATGCGCCGCTGGCGCGCGGATAAAGTGCGCACTTGTCGCAACCAAACCATTTTAGAAAACGGCCCACTTATAGCCATTCGTTTGCGCTTAATCAGCCGCAAAAGTTTGGGCGGAATTCAAACAAACTTGTCCTCTCAGGTCATGGACGCTGACAACCAAGCCATTGAAAATTTATACGCCGTCGGCGAAGCCAGTGGTTTTGGCGGCGGCGGTGCCAGTGGCAAACGCTCCCTAGAAGGCACGTTTTTATCCGGCTGTATTTTAACGGCGCAAAATGCAGCTGCGCATATCGCGCAACAGGTTGCCATCCAATCAAACACAAACGTAAAGCGCACAAACCATGGGTGCGAATCACAAAACAATAATAAGGTGAAAACAGCATGAAAAAGACTGGAGCTTGGCTTGTCCGTTACGCGTTAGAACAAGTGGGTGTGCGCTATACCTTTGGCATACCCGGTGTACACAACACCGAAATTTACGACGAACTGAATAACTCGAAACTCATCACACCCATCTTGGTCACTCACGAAGCTGGCGCGGCCTTCATGGCCGACGCCATTAGCCGCACCAGCGACCACATAGGTACCATAGTGACCGTACCTGCCGCAGGTACCACCCACGCTGCCAGCGGTATTGGCGAAGCGTTTTTAGATGGCATCCCCATGCTGTGCATCAGTGGTGGCATTCGACGGGATTTAGAATTTGGTTTTCAACTGCACGAGATGGATCAACAAAAACTGGTCGAACCCATCACCAAGGGACAATTCTTAATTGAACGTCATGAAGACATTATTCCCACCTTGTACCAAGCCTTTGATTTAGCGAATAGCGGTGAACCCGGCCCAGTATTTGTCGAAATTCCCGTGAACATTCAGTTATACACAGGCGAAGTAGAAAGCCTACCGGTTTATCAAAAACCTGAACCAACACAAAAAGACATCAGCGCAAGCCTGCGTGATGCCGCGCAGCTGTTAGCAGATAGCAAACAAGTGGGACTATTTTTAGGCTGGGGCGCCCGTCATGCACATGAATCGGTACTCAAAATCGCCGAACATTTACAAGCACCCATTGCGACCACATTACAGGGCCTAGCTGCGGTGCCTGCTAATCATCCATTGCATGTGGGCATGGGTTTCGGTCCGGCTGCTGTACCGGCTGCGGAAAACGCCTTTAAACAGGTAGATACCGTATTAGCCATTGGCACACGCTTTGGCGAAATCGCCACGGGCAGCTTTGGCATAACCCCACCCGAAAAGTTAATTCACATTGATATTAATCCAGATGCCATCGGTCGCAATTACCCAACCACCATAGGTATAGAAGCCGATGCCAAAATCGCCTGTGAACAATTACTTGCTTGCCTAAAACAAGTTAACCCCTCATCAAATATCAAGGGTGATACCAACAACATGGCAGCGGCCATTGCAAAAGATAAGTTGGCCTATCAACAAGAATGGTTTAATCACAACAGTAAAGGACGAGTAAACCCAGCAAGGTTTTTTGCCGAGTTACGCACACAATTACAGGACGATGCCTATGTATTGGCAGACGACGGCAACCATACGTTTTTAACCGCCGAGTTAATGCCCATTCACAGCGTCGGTCATTTTGTCTCACCCACAGATTTTAACTGCATGGGTTACTGCACACCGGCGGCTATTGCGTGCAAGTTGGCCAACCCGAACAAACAGGTGATTGGTATTGTGGGTGACGGTGCGTTTACCATGACCTGCATGGAACTGGTCACCGCCAGCGAACATAACTTAGGGCTGGTCATAGTGGTATTTAACGATGGAGAGCTTTCACAAATTGCTCAAGCACAAGAACGTCCGTACAACCGTAAAACCTGTACGATTTTGAGCAAGGTAAACTTTCATGGTGTGGCCATGGCCACAGGTTGCGAATATGTATTAATAGAAAACGATAGCGATATTGCTTCAGCCATTGAACAAAGTTTGCAGCTGGCACAACAAGGCAAGCCTGTGGTGTTGGATGTGGCCGTGGACTACAGCAAAGCGACACGCTTTACCCAAGGTGCCGTCGCCACTAACTTGAAGCGATTCCCCCTTGGCATGAAGACGCGAATTATTGGGCGTGCATTAGTGAGAAAAATAACGGGGTAGCTCAATTGATTGGACCCGCTAAGGGAGCAATTAAGAGACCCGTTATTTCAATCCCTACGGTAAAAACACCTGCTGGTTTTCCTGTAACGTCAGCACGGGTGGCTCAGGTAAATCAGGATATTGCGCGCGCACTGCGTTAGTCACCCATTGTGGATAAATACGGTACATGAGTTTGCTAGTGACTGTTAATGGATAAATAGGACCACCTTCAGAAGTGTTTGGTAAAACAAACACTTCATCACGATAGCCGTTTGCAGGGATGCGCGTGTCTTTTAAGAGTTTGGCGTAACGCCAAAACAATAAGCCTACGGGCTTGCCCTGTTCATCGCCAAATTCTTTCATAAACATACGGGCATTGGCATCGACGACGCCTTGCTCGCTAACACTTCCCGAACGCAAAATAGTGTTGCCGTTGGCATCGACCACGGTTACGTCTAACCAAAACTGACGAAAGTCTGCCACACCTGTGGGCAGCGCATGACCTGCACCGACATTATTTACGCGCACCACCAATTCTTTACGTTCATTCATTTGAACATCTAACGTAGCTGACGACTTGAGCAGCGCGATGCTCATGTCCGCTTGTTGTTGATTACGCAACCCCACTAAATGATGGTTCGCGCCGGTAAACTGATGGGTGACAACATTGTCTTTTTCTTTACCGCGCATGCTGGACTGTCCAGGAATACCTTCACCAATACGTTGAATATCGCCGTGCATGTGGCAGTCAATACAATCGCGATGTTGCGCAGGGTCTTCTGGATTATTAAATTCCGAGCGTTCCCATTCACCATAGGTATCCACAATTAACGCACCCGTGCCCGGTGCAAATTCGTTGTGACAGGTTTTGCAAAGTTGAGGGTCTTTATAAAAGGGTTGCGAGTAAGACTGCGCATGCACTTGTGGGTCGGCATTGATTTGACGTTTGCCTAACCAATTTAGAATGCCATCAATCACACCTGCGTCTTCTTTTTCTACCAGTGGTTCGCCCACATAGGTTAGTCTGTCTTTTAGGTTCACTGTATAGGCACCGTTACCGCCCGAATCTTCTATGGCAGTAATACGATGGCAGAATAAACAACCTGTCCCTTCGTCGATATCGGTTTTCTTGTTTTTCAAAGCGGTAAATAAACTGGCACCGTTTTTCTCAAACATGTGACCTTGACCAATATTAAAATCGCCACTCAAAAGATTATTGGGCATGTGACATCCCATGCACCATTGACGGAAATTTTCGCCTTCCGCTTCCACCGCCGCTTGTAACGCCACCATAAAATACGGGTTCGACTCGCCCATTAACCTGTGATTACTGTCGGCCCATTGGTCGTACAAATCTCGGTGGCATTCTGCACAAGCCGCAGAGTTCAGCCACTCGCTTTTGTGTGCCGTACCAGCCACTTCGCCGTTGCCAGGTTTACGGCCTGTGTCTAAGCGTACCCATGAGTTATTAAACGGCAAATTCTGGGGCGCTTTGATAAACGCATTCAGTGCTTGCATACGTTCTGTAACTTTCGGCGGCGGATTATTTGGTTCAACCATTAAGGCACCGTCGCGTTGGTCATGACCTAAACCACCTTGAGTATCTTGAATGATCTGAATTAAATCTTTTACCGGCGCGCCACTGATCATATTTGAAAGCTGTTTGTGACCGCCCCGTGCTTCCTGTTTTTTGTCCAGCTTAAAGGCGTCCATTAAATAGCGATTGGTAAAGTTGAAGCCGTCTAAGTGACAGCTGTTGCAGCTCATCCAAAAGTCACCTGCTATAGGGTAATCGGCATCAGCACTGGTACGGGCCGAATGAAACAACTCTCGGCCTTTAGCTAACTGGCTGCTAGACGTTGAGCCATCCGTATTTACAACCAGCTTCGCCCAACTTTCATTTAACAAGCGAACGCGCTCTAAGCGACTTTGCGCAGCGCTGCTAAACTGCGACAACAAACCATTATGGCTTTGCTGGACAAACACACTTTCATCATCAACCAGAATGCCGCGAGGGTTGCTTGCCGGAGTGTGGCGATATATTTGAATAGCCTTTGCCCCAAAATCCTCTTGGCGTTTACGATGTCGACGTTTGCTTAAGCTGTTCGAAGCGAAAGCACTCACTTCGGCACTGCGATCAAACACCATCAAATCATCACTGCCCGCCAGCGTCACATACGCCTTTTTGCCGTTGGCTGAAAAGCCTATTGAGTGTGGATTACTAACAATGCGCGTACGCCCTTGTTTGTCTTGGATATTGATTGCGGCAAACAATTGCTTGCGTTGTTCGACAAGCTCTTGTTCTTCATTGGGTGTTAAATCCAAAACTGAGATCGCAGGAAACACGGTGGATTGAAATTGAAAGTCATGGTCGAAATTCCACAACACATGGGGCAACCACGCGTAGCGGCCATCGGGTGTAATGGCGATGTTATCTAACTGTCGTGGCAAACCTTGGGAGACAAACTCATCTTCAACTTGCTGTGTGGCCAGTTGAATACGGTTTAGCAATGAAAGACTTTTCTGGTTTTTGCTGATGGCTTGAGTGGCATCGTAAATAGACACTTCGCCGGTCATGGCATGGGTAACGAGCAAACGTCCATCTTGAGTTAATGCCAAACCGCGTGGTGTTTCAGCGGTGGTAAATCGACTTTGTATACGCCCATCTTTTATCAGCAATAGTTCGTGATCTTCAAATAGGGTTACCCAGTAACGATCAAACTGCGCTTGATGCACTACAGCAAACGGTCGTTTGCCTACCGCCACGCGTTTGCGGATTTTAAGGGACTGAGCATCTAACAGCACCAGCTCGCCCGCTAAATAATCGGTGGCGACCAACTCCTGTTTTTTTGCGTTAAAAGCAACACGGCGAATGTCTTGCCCCAGCGGTACTTCTTGCACATTGAGTACTTGATTGTTTCGGTCACGAATGACGCGAGTGACAGAGCCGCGCCAAAAGTTTGCGCTGAACATCATGCGGCCGTTATCGGATAGCACCAAAGACGAACTATTATTCTGTGGAGTTTGTATTGATGATTCAGGAGATGCGTACGCTGCTCGACCAGCAAGCAGCATGACCATAGCAAGGATAACTAATAACAAACCAGCAGTAACATCTTTAGGCTTAAAAACAGAAGGCCCTGACTGGCTAAAACGAAACAGGGATTTAATTTGCGGCCAACGTACCACGGTAAAACGCCAACCGTGATACATCACCAGTGGTGCTAATAGCAAACCACTTGCCCAATGGAAAAGGTTAATAACGAAACTTACGTCGTTGCCAGTGGTGCCCCAAAAGGCAAGAAATACTCCGCTCAAGTAGCAGGTGATGAGTGCCCACTCGATGACATGCCCTGTCAGTTTAAGCTTGGGTTTCTGACTGTTTTGCAGTAATTGCCGATGCCCCCACCAAAACAAACCAACGGTTAATGGAAACACCACAACACCCAAAACCCAATGTATAAACAAACTACCGCGAAACAGTGGCCACGCCACCTCTAAACGATTCCACAACAACACGCCGGACACCAGCAAACACCATAGCACCCATTCCGCCCGCTTGTGACGGTACGACACGCGCTTGCGATAGTCATGTAAGCGCAAGCGTGCGCAGGCGATGATGCCTACTAGGGCATTTAAAATACGTAACGGCGAAATCATAAGAACTTTATAAATCGTAAAAACGAGCACACCCCAACAGGGCCTTATATTCTGGGGTACAGCATACAAGCTCCGCTGGGGTGGTCATTTGATGTTCGACAAGCTTTAAGGTTTTGGGGACACCTTAACCTGCGCTGCCATTACTGGGGCAACCCCTGACCGAATAGAAGGCACGCCATCACCATCGCTATCCATCTGTTTAGTGTCCAACAACATGTGTTCGCCTGTGTCTGTGTCCATTTCAGCAAGCTGAGCGCCGCCATTGATGACACCTTCAAACCAACCGTTATAGCGCTGCGCCAAGTGCTTCAAACTCAAAGCGGGCTCTGCTGATTTTTCTTCACCGGTATTGGCAAGTTGCAACATCACACTGCGCAAGCCACCACTAATAGCCGCCGCAGTCCATGGCGTCTGTACAACGGGCTCGCCTGGTTGATCCGCCCATGTATTAATTGTGGGGTCAAACAAGTGCTGCTCAATGGCCAAGTACAATTTGCGCGCCGCTTGGCGATACAGCGAGGCACGCGTTTCATCTTGCGCACCTTGCATGGCTTGGGCTGCGCTTAACAAACCACGAACACCGGCAAACTGGGTGGCCAAATCCCCTTGCGGTTGCGCTGATGCTTTATTTTTAGAATCCAGTCGCAGTGATTGCATCAATAGGTTTTTCGAGTTGAACGCCTGCTTAGTCAAGAAATCCGCTTGCGCTTTAATCAAGGCTAAAGCCTGTTTGCCTTGCTCTGTTTTTAAGCCTTGGCTATCACCACCACTGGCGTAACCCACTGGTAACGCATCTTGCGCGCGTTGATAAATGGACAGAGCCACTAACGCATAACTGGCATCAAACACACTCACCGTATTGGCACTTTTTTCTTTAGGTGTGTTGGTTGGCGCATAAACATCCACCAGCGTTTTTTGGTTAGCGTTAAAGTGCAAGTTTTTCAGGTTTTTGAACAAGAGGTTGCTCAGATTGCGGCTCATGGAAAAACCATCTGTGGCCGCTGTAAATCCTTTATCGGTTACTTGTGTGTTTTGTTTTTGCGCTGCCGCAAATGGGGCACCATCGAACACAGATAAAAAGCCCGGATTTTGCTGTTGATTCGCGGCTCGTTGATCGCTATAGGCAAAAAATTCGCTTACCGCCCACAGCAACATCCAAGTATCACGCAGTTCACTATGACCTTGTTCCACACTCACATTAGCCAAGCTAGAAAAGCCATTCTTTTCGGCTGGGCTATTCACAAGTTTATGGGGAAACCAAATGGGAGATTTTTTCGGGTCATAGTCAGCAGGAATAGAAACACCTAAGCGCTTGCCGTCGTAACCCATGCCCTGCTGTAAAAAAGTGAGCTTGTCTAAGGTTTGCTCGGTTAATACCAAGCCATTAAAACCATCCGCTGCGGATACGCCCAATTTATATGTGCCATCTTGATCTTGGTTTGATGATTCAGCATCTACTTCTTCATCACTTGCTGCGTCATGCATGCCGCCCATAAAATCTTGCGCCCACATGACTTCTTTTAACATGATGCCTGCTAACGCGGCTGGGCTTATCACATAATCAAACGTGCTCTGGTCCCAATTTAAGGTGCGATAATCTTGTTTGTAGGCAGGTGTGGTCACACTAATTGATTTGCGTTGGCCTGTGGCGGTAATGGTTTCGATTTCTTCTGCTTCGCCGACTGCAGTGGTATCTAACTTAGCCAAATTTAATTTGGGCGAACCTGATGCATAAGGCAATGAAAGCAAATAAAGGTTTTTAGGAATCTCCGAAATAGGCAAACCGGTTGCCAGCGCAAACGATTCAATGCGTTGGTTCAGTGCTTCCACTGCGTTTTTGCGATTGCCTTTAATTAAGCGCTGCGTATGCCGTGGGCCATTGATTAATGCCGTGCCCATGCGCGATTGGTAATTCAACGCATACATGGCTTCTTCGCTGTATTCGTAACTTTCGATGCCCGCATGGTAGTCAAACGCGGTGGGTTGTAGATGAGCATCTGGGTGCAGGACATCTAAATCTAACCCTAGACTTTCGGCCAAAGGTTCACCGGACAGCTCGAATTCGGTATAGGCTAAAAAATTCGCAGCGGTTTCAAAGCGTGTATCCATCACTTCAACTTGTGTTTTGCTTTGCGCTTGTTTCGTGTTGCTTTGCGCCTGCGCGATTTGCCCCATGATCACGCAGGGCAATAGCGCAGCGACGAAATAGCGAAGTGGTTTGGGTGTAAACCCTTTGGTTTTATTCATTCGATTGGACATACAGATTCCCCAAAGTAATTCTAAAAACCACGGCTTAATAACAAGGCTACTGACTGCACACGCGTCGAGCTGGCATCAGTACCTAGGTCATTTTTATTGAAGTGATCCAACCACCATTCGAAGGCCACTCCTATTTTATTATTTAATTCGGTGTTCAACCCCAGCGACAAACGCTCGTTTGCAACACCCAAGGCTTCCAAGTTTTGTGCGCGCTGGTGGCCCACCGACAAAGTCATGGGCGATTGATCTGGCCAACTCATCGCGACCTGCCCATGGCTGGCTGATAGATCTTTGCCTTGTAGCTGTAACGGGTTGTTTTTATCTAGCGCAGCCGTCATGTACTCCCATGACACTTCCCAACTGGTACCCGCCAAAGGCAGGCGCCAAAGCGCGAACGCATTCACTGCTGGCACCGACTCCAACCGACTATCTTGCAATGAGGATTCTTCCAACCAGGTTTGCACACCATCGCTTTGCATTACATCGCTGACATAATCCAGTGATAATGTCAGCTGCTCGTTCTGCCATTGCACGCGACCACCAAAGGTTTCAATGCTGTTGTCGTTATGTCCTTTAAATAGATAACCGTTAAGTTGCAGCGGTCCTTGGTTAAAACCGTTTAGCAACAAAGCCGTCGCACGGGTTTCTGCCAAGGTTTGCATAAAAGTGTCATTCACCTGATGTTGATGGAATTGACCAAACGGCAAGTACATCTGCCCTGCGGTTAATGCCATATCCCACTGCGCACTTTCTTGTGTGACATACGCTTCATCTACGTCGAGGGGCGTTGCATCTTGTTCATACAACACATGAATGTGCGCGGTTAATCCAGTGGATAAATCCAAGTCGGCGCCCAAGGCAAACGTGGCCAGCGTTAAGTCGCCGGCGGCATTGCTTTTGCCGTTTGGCTTACGCAATTCATCCAAGTGGCTTTGATTCATTTCTAGCTCTAGCCATCCATACCATTCGATTGGTAAAGGTTTTTTGGCCGCCTCCAATACCTGCAACCTTTGCTGTAATTCTTCTAACGTCACCGGTTCCGCTCGGGATTCTGGGTAATTCGCCACACAGAGTGAGGCTGCTGAAACCGAGGCAACGAATAGTGAATGCGCCAATAACCTCACGGACGCTGCCCAGATTGAACGTTCGGACATTGAACGTTCGGACAGTGAACCTGCTGAGTTTGAAGGTGCCTTTCCTAGGCGAGATTTTGCGGACGGTCCTTGTGCGGGGTGAGAAAACGCCATGTGAATCCCCTGATGCGAATTGTAGCAGTTAATGAGAATAAGTCGCATTATCTTGGTGACGACTCGCAATGAATTGATTTCCATCAAGTTAGGCCAAAGCTGACAAAGTGCAAACCCTGCCTAAAGCGAGTAGTTACTTACTGCCAAGAGCTCATTAATAGACGGGGTAACCTGAAAAAAAGTTACAAAAAAGCCGACTAATTTAGTCGGCTTTTATTGACTTACATCAGCCCATTTCCTTAGAGAGATAAGGGCATTGAAACAATTTAGGGGAGATTAGAACTTATAAACCACACCCACTTCATAGCGGCGCTGGTCTAGGTCTACTTTTTCGGCCAGATTCAGAGTAACACCCACGCTTTCAATTGGGCGTACTAGGAAGCCTAACTCAAATTCTGTGCTGCTCATTTCATCCACACCGCTTAGGCGAGACAGCACAGGACGCACTTCTAACTGACTGAACGGCGCCATCACCAAACCAAGGCTTAGGGTTTGACCGGTTTTTTCGTCGTCGGCTTTTACCCCAGTATTGTCTTCAAATTCATAGCTTAGTTGATTCACGCGCGCTTCGATAAACACCGCTGTGTCAGGTACGTCTTGGGTCAGCGGTGTGTGTACACCAAAACCTAAGGAAGCATCTTGGAATGTCCACTCAGACTCATAGCCCTGATAGCTGTAGTCCATTTTGCTGTCGGAGTAACCCGCCACCACATAAAACAACTCAGACACTTCGGCTTTTAGTTTTACAACGCCGCCTTCAAGCTGTTGCTGACGTGGTGAAACATCGGCGGCAAAGCTACCTGCGCCTGCAGGCACGGTTGGGTGAGCGGCTGGGTCTTGATCGCCTTTAAGGTAAGAAATAGATACTTCGTTGAAACTAATGTCCTGCGCTTGGGTAAAACCGGACAGCATGATGAGAGGTAAAGCTAACTTTTTCATGATGGAACCTATGATTGTTATTGTTCGCAAACGCCCGTGGTTAAGGTAACGCTTGGGCTCTTACCCAGATATCGGGACCCGTGACAGCATTCGTCCACTCTGGAGCGAAACCATAGTACATAGTCGTGTCAGACAATCAACGCCAAAGCACTCCTGAAAAAGCTTGTTTCAGTATCAGCACCATTATGAGCACCTAGACTAAGCAACTCGCCCTAAAACTAAGCAGCCTTTTGGGTCGAAAGGTAGCAAAAGGCAAAACCTAGCTCCGCCCTTACCTAGCTTAAGCCTGCACAATCAGGCCTCACGGTCAACCTGTCCAGATGGTCAAAAACTTGCTTTACCGCTCACACGTTATGCCAAGCACGTTTTGACATACAGCACCGTTTTAATCATTCAAATTTGGCCCAAGGACTACCAAGATGCTGATGACATTCCTTAAACAACTGACTGCAACACTCACATTGCGTCCCAAACAAACATTATTCGCCATACCAACTTTACTGGTCACTTTGGTTTTATCCACAAGCCTGACCCACGCAAACGACCCTCTTAAAGTTGGCCTTATTTATGTGGGCCCTGTGGGCGATCACGGCTGGACCTACCAACACGATCAAGGCCGTTTGGCGGTAGAAAAAACCTTCGGCGATAAAGTCAAAACCAGCTATGTAGAAAACGTAGCCGAAGGCGCAGACGCCGAACGGGTCATTGCGCAAATGGCCCGCTCGGGGCACGACCTCATCTTTACCACCTCGTTTGGTTTTATGAACCCAACACTGAAAGTCGCTAAAAAATTCCCCAACGTCGTGTTTGAACATGCCACTGGCTATAAACAAGCCAAAAACATGTCCACCTACATTGGCCGCACTTATGAAGGTCGCTACGTGAGTGGATACGTTGCCGCGCACATGACCAAAACCAAAAAGGTTGGCTACATTGCTTCATTCCCCATTCCAGAAGTTATCCGCGACATTAACGCCGTAAAGTTGGCCATGAACACCATCGACCCAAGCATTGAATTAAAAATTGTTTGGGTGAGCACGTGGTACGACCCAGCAAAAGAAGCCGATGCCGCCAGCTCACTGATCGACCAAGGTGTTGACGTAATCTTGCAACACACAGACAGTCCGGCAGCACTGCAAGCCGCTGAACGTCGTGGCGTATATGCCGTTGGCCAAGCGTCGGATATGTCACACTTTGCACCGAATGCACATTTGCTGTCTGTAGTAGACGACTGGGCAGCCTATTACATTGCCACCACCAAAGCCGTCATGGATGGGACTTGGAAACCTCGCGATCACTGGGGCGGTATGGACGAAGACATGATCATCATCCCCGACTTTAATAAAGCCATTCCGGCCCCTGTGGTAGCAAAAGCCAAACAGATGATTGCCGACATTAAAGCCGGCACATTCCATCCATTTACCGGACCCATTTACGACCAAGCTGGCAATGTAAAAGTAAAAGCCGGTGAAGTGATTTCCCACGGCGACATGGCCGGCATGGATTGGTATGTGCAAGGCATCGAAGGCAGTATTCCTAAATAGTGCTTTTCAGATAGTGCTTTTATATGAACACCTTGTAAAAAAAAGCCTCTTTGAAAAAGCCGAGTCTTCGCGACTCGGCTAAACTGTGCATAGAACCAAATTAAAAATTAAAGATGATAGAGAACAACATGGCCCCTGCTTCCCGCGCATTCATTCAAGCCCTACCTAAAGCCGAACTGCATTTGCACATCGAAGGCTCACTGGAACCCGAACTCATGTTCGAATTAAGCAAGCGCAACAACATCGACATTCCGTTTAAAACGGTCGAAGAAGTACGCGCTGCCTACAAGTTTCACAACCTGCAATCATTTTTAGATATTTACTACGCAGGCGCATCGGTCTTAATCAACGAACAAGATTTCTACGACCTGACGTGGGCCTACATTGAAAAGTGCAAACAAGACAACGTCGTTCATACCGAAGTATTTTTCGACCCACAAACTCACACCGACCGTGGTATTGATTTTGGCGTTGTCATTAACGGCATTTCACGGGCGCTAGCCGACGCAAAACAAAAATACGGCATTACCAGTTTTATTATTATGTGTTTCTTACGACATTTGAGCGAAGAAGCTGCCTTTCAAACATTAGAGCAAGCCAAACCCTATTTAGATAAAATCAAAGGCGTGGGGTTAGATTCATCCGAACTGGGGCATCCACCCTCTAAATTCGAACGTGTTTTTAATGCTGCCCGCGAACTGGGCTTGGAATGCGTAGCCCATGCCGGAGAAGAAGGCCCAACCGATTACATTTACGAAGCGCTGGACCTTTTAAAAGTTTCACGGATCGACCACGGCGTACGTTGCGTAGAAGACAATGCGCTTGTCGAGCGCCTAAAACAAGAACGTATCCCGCTGACTGTGTGTCCGCTTTCAAACACCGCACTGTGCGTATACGACGACATGAAACAACACCCAATTTTAGAACTGCTCGACAAAGGATTGTGCGTCACCGTCAACGCCGACGACCCAGCCTATTTTGGCGGCTACATGATGGATAATTTTATGGCATTAGTTGACTCGCTGGGCATGACCGAAGCGCAAGCGAAGAAACTGGCGGAGAATAGTTTGGAGGCAAGTTTTAGGTAGCGATTATTGCAAAAAGAATAGCCTCCCCCCCTGCCTATGATTCAGGTGGAAATCCAATAGTCTCTCAACTTAGGGTAGAATTTAATAATCGCTGGGGAGAACGAGATTAGCCTTAAATGAACGATTATTACAGCGCGCCTTATGGGCGCGCAAAATCTCTAAATCAACAGATTAAGATAGCAAAAGAGGCCGCCAATAAGCGGCCTCCTCTGATTACTCAAACACACCAAACATTGCGAGATTACCTATTAGATCTGAGCGATCTCAGCATCACAATGTTGAAGACTGAATTAGACTTCGTCATATCAGACCTTAATCTAAATGGCTTTATCGAGGCATGTGAGAGTAATTACAATTTGGATTGCCCGTATTTCAAGCTATCGTCTAAAACCCTGCTTCTAACTTCAAAACTTGCGTACACTTGGCACACCTACTGCAATAATAAGCCTGATAGACGAAAGCCTTTTAAACGAATCACTCCTGAAATCTTTGGCCTAGGGCTGGGTCTCAATAGCCTGTATTCCACCCGACAAGACTTTGATGATTTACTCGCTATAACTTTAGCCGCCAATGATCGCGATTATTGTCGGGAATTTGTTAGCTATAAAAACAATACCTACATCTTTATGATCATGCTTGCTACGGACTTTGCTGGTCTGCCGCAACGCAATTGGGATCATTACTTGAACCCAGAACCCTTTCTTACCCAGGTTTTAGATCATTGGGCAGATGAAGACCCTACGGCTTATTTAAACGAGCTGCTAGTGCAGCTGTGCAATCGTCACACGCATCATACCCGTGCTGCCACTGAGAAAAACCCACATGATTTCGCTGGCCCAGTGCTAGCGCATATCCCTATTGAAGTATTGATGATAGAGCGCTTACGCCAGTGGAAAGGGCTTTCGCCTGTTTCTGTAGATCACAAATTAATGCAAACTGGGCTGGCTAAATTACCGGGCGAAGTAGAATCCAAATGGGGTGACTTGCTGGATAAAGTCTGGGCACGAGTAGTCGACGAACATTCCGATTACAAGAACTACCTTGAAGAAGCCAAGCGTGTTCTGCATAAAACAGATCTAGAAATCGAAGCATATGGATTTGGTCAATTCGTAGATGAACGCCATTCAGAATCAATACCGAATGAAGTATTTGAATGGGCCGCTGGTTTTGATCACTCAAATAGCAATAGCTCACCTCTGCTCCCATTGTTCGATATAGTCTTAACCGATAGCGAATCTCGAGTTGCACACAAGTTTATTAGCTTATGTAAAGATGGCGGTCAGGCGTTTATTAAGTCCCCTCTTTCTGGCGCATTGGCATTTAAAAATGATTCAAAACCTCTGGAGCCAGAACACACCTTTTTGAATCTTTCCATTAGTCTTGGCTGGGCATTAGATCTTAATGGCTGGAATGGAAATATGATCGATTACTTAATTGATCGGTTAACAGCTTTTGGTATTAAAATCCCCGAAGATATATTCGAGATAGAACCGCCCATTCTTGGACCTAATGTGCATAAGCACGATATTTACTTCATGCACATTAAGCGAGCCAATGAAGTACTTGAGCCAACCGGGTTTAAATTAATTGAAGTTGATATTGGCAGTAGCCAATACATTACTTTTCTCTCTAAACGATTTGAACAGCTTAAAGGTGAGTATTTCAAAGTCTTACCGTAAAATATTCGATTTTTTGGTTTCAAAAAAAACGCCTTTCTTTTGAAAGGCGTTTTTAATGTTGGGTTTTTCGACTAAAACGTCTTAAACCGGTTTCTAATAGATAAACCGTTAGAATTAATGGCTACAGCCCGGTCCATGAATATGACCATGTTCCAGTTCGCTGTCGGTTGCTTCACGAATTTCTTCGATCACACCTGAGAAGCCTAACGTCACGCCAGCCAATGGGTGGTTAGAGTCTACTGTTACGGTATCGCCTTCGATTTTAGTCACTTCTACAACCACTGGGCCGTTTGGTGAGTCGGCTTGGAATTCCATGCCTACTTCTACTTTTTCGATACCTTGGAACGCCGCTTTAGGTACGTCTTGTACCAAAGACTCGTCACGCACGCCGTAACCTTCTTCTGGAGATACGGTTACGTCGTAGCTGTCGCCGACGGCTTTGCCGGTTAAGGCGTTTTCTAAACCCGGCACTAGGTTGTTAAAACCATGCAGGTATACCAGTGGCTCAGAACCTTCTGATGATTCGATCACGTCGCCGGTGTCAGCGTTTTTAACCGTGAATTGGATGGATACAACTTTTTTGTCTTCAATGACCATGATGGTCTCCTTTTATCGCCCTCAAGTCACATGCCTTGTCCGCGTGGCGGATGGTTTGTGTACGGTCTCCTACAGAGACACTTGAAGCAATTAGAATTCTTTCGATAAAAAATCGGGCCAGCCTAGATGTGGCGTTTTGGCTTAGCCCGATTGTTTTGTGGTGAAACGCGTGCATCGCACGCTCCCACAATCTAAAACGTTCAACATAGTGCCGTTGAAGCGTTTTGCGAGGAAGCTAGAACAAGGCATAAAGTTTTTGAAGAAGCGCAGTTTGGTTCACCAAATGAGCATTCTGATAAAACTTTTAACGCCGTTCTAGCGACGTAGCTAGCTTCAAAAATTATTCGACGTCTTTAAGGGTCAGTTTAATCCGCCCTTTGTTATCAACGTCTAGCACTTTAACTTTCACAACCTGACCTTCTTCTAGGAAGTCAGACACGTTTTCAACGCGCTCTTCAGAAATTTGTGAAATGTGAACCAAACCGTCTTTGCCTGGCAGAATGTTTACGAACGCACCGAAGTCTACGATTTTCAGTACTTTACCTTCGTAAATGGTACCCACTTCGGCTTCTGCGGTTACGGCTTCGAACATAGCTTTAGCTTTTTCTGCAGCAGTTTTGGTCAGTGCGAAGATCTTAATGGTGCCGTCGTCGCCGATGTCAGCGTCTGCACCGGTTTGCTCGGTGATACCACGAATGGTCGCGCCGCCTTTACCAATGGCTTCTGCAATTTTGTCAGAAGGAATTTTGATGGTTAGGTAAGTTGGTGCGTTTTCTGGCATTTCGGCACGAGGTGCTGCAATCACTTCGTTCATTTGTTTCAGAATGGTCATACGTGCATCCAGAGCTTGCTCCAGTGCGATTTCCATAATCTGTTCAGTGATGCCTTGGATTTTGATGTCCATTTGCAGTGCAGTAATACCGTTTTCAGAACCGGCTACTTTAAAGTCCATGTCGCCTAGGTGGTCTTCGTCACCCAAGATGTCGGTCAGTACAGAGAAGCGATCGCCTTCTTTAACCAGACCCATGGCGATACCAGCAACAGGTGCTTTAACCGGTACACCGGCATCCATCAGTGCCAAAGAGGCAGAACACACTGACGCCATAGAAGATGAACCGTTAGATTCGGTGATTTCAGAAACCACACGTACTGTGTACGGGAAGTCTTCTGCTTTTGGCATCATGGCTTGTACACCACGACGGGCCAGGCGGCCGTGACCGATTTCACGACGACCTGGTGCACCCATACGACCACACTCACCCACAGAATACGGAGGGAAGTTGTAGTGGAACAAGAAGTTGTCTCTGGTGACTTCGTGCAGGAACTCAACGATTTGTGAATCGCGGGTAGAACCCAAAGTCACGGTACCG
>JBFHVZ010000026.1:0-23804 GCA_041589295.1 Pseudomonadales bacterium | reverse complement strand
GTACGTTAAGTACGAGCAAGACCCACACATTCGTAAGAAAAGCATCAAAGCCATGGAGCTGTTCTCCATCCTGATGCAAGAGCGTGCAAGCACGGGCCGCATCTACATTCAGAACGTGGATCACTGTAATACCCATAGCCCGTTCAACCCAGAACACGCGCCGATTCGTCAATCAAACTTGTGTTTGGAAATCGCCCTGCCGACCAAGCCACTGCAAGAAGTAAACGACAAAGAAGGTGAAATCGCCCTATGTACACTGGCAGCCTTCAACTTAGGCGCGCTGGAAAACTTAGACGAATTGGAAGAGCTGTCTGACTTAATCGTTCGCGCGCTGGATAGCCTACTGTCTTATCAAGATTACCCAATGCCAGCGGCTGAAATTGCCAGCATGGCTCGCCGTACTCTGGGTGTAGGCGTAATTAACTACGCTTACTACTTAGCGAAAAACGGCGTGAAGTATTCCGACGGTTCTGCGCTGGGCTTGACTCACAGAACCTTCGAAGCGATTCAATACTACTTGCTAAAAGCCTCTAACCAATTGGCTAAAGAGCAAGGCGCATGTGAGAAATTCAACGAAACCACATACGCACAAGGTATCTTGCCAATCGACACCTACAAGAAAGATTTGGATGCGATCTGCAACGAAGAACTGCGTTACGACTGGGAAGCGCTGCGTAGCGAAATTAAAACCCACGGTTTGCGTAACTCTACACTGACCGCACTCATGCCGTCAGAAACCTCTTCGCAGATCAGTAACGCCACTAATGGTATCGAGCCACCACGCGGTTACATCAGCGTTAAAGCGTCTAAAGACGGTATTTTGAAACAAGTGGTGCCTGAGTTTGACCGCATTCGTCATAAGTACGAATTGCTATGGCAATGGCCTTCTAACGATGGTTACTTGCAATTAGTGGGCGTCATGCAGAAGTTCGTGGACCAAGCGATTTCCGCTAACACCAACTACGACCCTTCTAAGTTTGAAGGCAGCAAAGTACCAATGAAGCTGTTATTAAAAGACTTGCTTAGTGCTTATAAGCTGGGCCTGAAAACCTTGTACTACCACAACACCCGCGACGGTGCTGATGATAGTCAAAATGACTTAGACGATGGCTGTGAAGGCGGCGCTTGCAAGATCTAATGGAGCTAGCTGCATTGCTCATGCTGCGTTAGAAATTTAATTTCTGCCTTGCCTGAGCTTCTTCGCAAACGCTTCTAACAAAGAATATTAAATCCTCAGCACGACTGAGGTAACACAACAGCCTCAAAGCCATTTGCTTTGGGGCTTAGTTGCCTCTAAAGAGGCAGTATTAAAACAGTATTTATCCGTGAAGAACCGGTTTTAGCTATGACTTACCAAACGTTTAACCGCAATAAATTTGACGCGTTTTCTCAGCCGATGTTTTTCGGTGAAAACGTCAACGTTTCGCGCTATGACCAGCAAAAATACAAAATTTTTGAACAGCTGATCGAAAAGCAATTGTCGTTCTTCTGGCGTCCAGAAGAAGTTGACCTGTCCAACGACCGTCGCGATTTTGCCGAGTTGCCAGAACACGAAAAGCACATTTTCTTGAGCAACCTAAAATATCAAACTCTGCTGGATTCCGTTCAAGGCCGCTCTCCTAACGTAGCGCTACTGCCCATCGTATCTATCCCTGAACTGGAAACGTGGATCGAAACTTGGGCGTTCAGCGAGACCATTCACTCACGTTCTTACACGCACATTATCCGTAACGTTGTATCGAATCCTAGCGCGATTTTTGAAGACATCATTAACAACGAATACATCACCAAGCGTGCTGAATCCGTTACAAAATACTATGACGATTTAATCGAAGGCGTTTCGTATTACCAAAACTTGGGTGAAGGTACGCACGAAATCAATGGCGAGACCGTAACCATTAGCCTGCGCGATTTAAAACGCAAACTTTACCTGACCATGGCCTCGGTAAACGTATTAGAAGCCATTCGTTTTTACGTGAGTTTCGCTTGTAGCTTTGCCTTTGCAGAACGTACCAAAATGGAAGGCAACGCCAAAATCATTCGCCTGATTGCACGGGACGAAGCGCTGCATTTAAACGGCACCCAACACATGCTGCAAATTTGGGCCACAGGCAAAGATGACCCCGAAATGGGAGAAATTGCCGCTGAGTGCAAACAAGAAGTGATCGATATTTTCAAAACCGCAGCCGAGCAAGAAAAAGAATGGGCAAACTACCTATTCAAAGATGGCTCTATGATCGGTTTGAACAAAGATATTTTGTGTCAGTACGTTGAATACATTACCAACCAGCGTTTAACCGCCATTGGTATGGAACCTCTGTTTGCCACACGTCAAAACCCACTGCCGTGGATTAACGCATGGCTGGTCAGTGATAATGTTCAGGTTGCACCACAAGAAGCCGAAATCAGCTCTTATTTAGTGGGCGCCATTGATAGCGAAGTTTCGCTGGAAGACTTTAGCGATATCTCGCTATAAACTGGGTAAAACACAAACCACCATCAAGACAGACAAGAATAACAAGATGTCCGCTGCTACTGCGTTAACCATGAGCAAATCAAAGCAATCAGACAACGACCTGTTCGAGCTTGATGGTGACTGTGCAGACCCAAGCCTTGAACAAGGCGATTTCCTGCTTGAAAGCCCTCAACCAGAGGGCGACGCAACGCCACAACAAACTGAATTCTTCCTTCCAGATTACGATGCAGAAACCCCTGAAAACTCCAACCAAATGGAGTTTCAAGGGCTAGAAAAACCCATCCACGCCATGCACGTGGAGGGACACACCAAACCGCTACAATTCCACTACGCCAAAAACCTACTAGAAAGCCTAGAGGCCCAAGGTATTCAGGTGCATTACCAATGCCGTGAAGGTTATTGCGGTAGCTGCCGTACAGACCTAATCGAAGGTGAAGTAGCGTATCTAGAAGAGCCCATGGCTTGGCTCAACGACGGCGAGATTCTACCCTGCTGCTGCGTGCCAAAATCAGCGATCAAGCTAAAGTTAAAAGACTAATTCCTGTCACGTTTTAATAGCTAAAACGAAAGCCCTGTATATTTTAGATCGTGGTTCCGCATGGTCTGGTGGTTATCAGCGCGGCAAATTCACACATTGTAGGTCGAGGCTTCAGCCCGACAAACCAACCACACGATACAAAAAAACCAGCAAAGTAGCTGGCTTGTTGTTGATACACTTTTCTGAAGGTGACCCTTTCTTTTTAAACCCTTTGCTACAACTCATTACAGGCCATTGCCTCAGCCAGTTTCACCGCCCCAACTCTATTAAGTTCAGCAATAATCTGATTGCGATCTTCTACAGATCTATTTTGACTGAGTTTAAATTTACATTGAATCTCTGAAATAGAGACCTCAAAAGCAACAATGGCAGATAATAGACTGTCTTTATATTCTGGCGTCCACGGGCTTTCATTAGATTTTTCATATTTACTGGTCAACGAATCTAGCACACAACACACGTCTTCAGGTTCACGGATTATTTTTGCGTGGCCATAGACGTGAACGGATTGGTAGTTCCATGTAGGCACACCTGGTGACAAATACCAAGTGGGAGAGATATAACCGTGTGGCCCTTCAAATGTCACCAAAACCTCTTGCGATTCAAGGTCTTCTGCCTGAGGATTTTGAATAGCCAAATGACCAAGTAGCTTAGACTTATCTTTTGATAAGTAAAACGGTAAATGTGTTGAATACAGCCTACCATCAACATGTGAGATAAGCTCTCCGAACGAATTCGATTCGATAAAGTCGAGTTGCCTATCAACATCCGTAATCTCAAATTGTTTCGGTATATACACGATATATCCTTGTGTAATCTCGGTGCTATATGTAGTGGTCACAACCAAAAAGTATTTTAAAAACTTGCTTGTATAGCACTCAGAAATTGCGTTTCAGATTTAAAGTAGAGCAGGCTCCGCTGGTTTTTCTACAGCCAAAACACCGACCACAGCGGCTGGCAAAAGTGGCGCGGTATTGCGCCAGCCCGTTAAATGACACTTTTGATAGTCCGCTGCTGGCCCTTGTTATGGCTACCGCAATCTTTACCCAATATTAGCGACATAATAACTGCACTCGTTGGACATAGCTCATTAAATTGCTTGGATTTTTTTATTTTAAGTGGAGCCTCTTCCCTTTGGATAGCGCAAAACCCAAGACAGTGAAAATATTCTTCTGCGCTAGTTGTTAGGAGATAAAGCTCTCTAATATTTTTTCTTAAAGCGCTTTCTTTTACTAAATCAAAAATATTTTCGGCAACCCTTTCACCTTGATATGAAGAATGAACAGCGAAAGATCGAACTAGTCCGATATCACCATATTCTTCATAGCCGCCAACACCAACAATTCCACTTGTATTTTCGGCAACATAGAAATTTTCGATATGCTCAAGCAAATCATTTGCTGGTAATTTGAAACCTTTCAACAGGCCTTGGATCTCTACTAAGTCAGCATTTCTCGCTTTTCTGTATTTCATTCACTTAACCCTCCCTAGCCATAACAGTATATTCTACGTCACATGACACTTTCCCCGGGTGACGCTTTTGTCGGAGCCTTTCACACCGCGCGATTTTATTTAAGTCCCGCATCATGAGCCTTTAGGCCTTATTTGGCAATTTTTTACAGCCCTTCAAACACGCCCTGTCAATTCTCCAAAGGTGGCCTCGCCTTTTCTTTCTGCTAGCGTTTTTACCGCTTTATTCAATCTACCGTTCATTTCGGAACTATTGGAAGTTTCAGGTTTAAAACGTCAACTGACCGCAGATTATAATTCGCCGTCGCTTGACGCTATTAGCGGGTAAAACATTCACGTCTGGCGTGCTTTGCTCGATAAAAGTCGTATTCTGGCTCGCAGCATGTGTTACTGAATTCGTGTCTGCTATACACTTCGCGGTCTAATATCTAAGCTAACCAGCAAGCCATTCACCTTTACCCTTCAGGCTTGTGATTGCTAAGGAGCAAACCATGACCATGACACGCCCAGCCATTGGCAAAGTGGCCCCTGCGTTTACCCTAAAAGATCAGAACGGTGACAAGGTCGCCCTCAAAGACCTACGCGGCAAAACCGTGATTTTGTACTTTTACCCTAAGGCCATGACCCCAGGCTGTACCACTCAGGCCTGTGGCCTACGTGATAGCCAAAAAGAGCTGAAGAAGCTCAATGCGGTCGCCATCGGTATTAGCCCAGACCCTTACGAGCGCCTGAAACGCTTTGAAGCCCGCGATGAACTGAATTTCACCTTACTTAGCGACGAAGACCATAAAATCGCAGACAAGTATGGCGTATGGGGTCCTAAAAAGTTCATGGGCCGTGAATTTGACGGCATTCACCGCATCACCTTCATCATTGATGAGAATGGCAAACTGGCGCATATCATGGACAAGGTAAAAACCAAGACCCACCATGACGATGTCATTGCCTACATCAAGGAAAACCTGAAATAACAAAAATTCACTTAGTGTCACGCCACTGACCCAATTTGGCGTGCCCTCTGCGCCCAAGCCTGACTATACTGATAGAGTCTCTCGAATAAAGACTCAAATCAGGAGTAAGGCATGGGCAAACCTGTTTACCACTTCGATCGCTGGGCCGAGTTTCTCGCCGTCACCCTTGCAGAAAACATTGCCCGCTGTGTCATCAGTCAATCACCCGTTCAAAAAGTCCGTATCCAGTTGGACCGACAGCAGAACTGGCCCGTTGGCTTCAAAGTCATTCTCGAAAACACCCTACTGGCCAAACAGCCGCAACAACGCACGTTAGCAGACGACCCATCTGTCAACGCCATGGACTATTACTATCGCTGCCCAAGTCAGTTGCCTAAGCACAAAGACGACCCTGACCTAGTTGCAGACCAGTTCATCCCCGCTGCACAAAAATGGGATGACGCTTTTTACCCCGATGCTTGGTCATTAAAAATTGACGACTGCATTCCTGCCCTGCTGCGCAGTATGGCACTGCGTAGCCTAGCGCGCATGTTACCGCAGCAATTGCGTCATCAAGGTGTGGATTTAAGCGACCGATTCACGGTGCAATTTTACGACGGGGAAAACTTTCTCAGTTTTTTCTACGATGCATTAGTGGATGATCTTAAGCGTCAGATTGGTTTTTATTTGGGCGATGCGCGAGTATTTAACGAGGCTACGCAAGTGTGCTTCAAACACGACGAAAATAGACGTTGGTTTAAATCTCTACAGGTATAGTCCGAACCAAGCCTCCACCAAATAAAAAAGCCCTGACGGTGTCAGGGCTTTTTCGTATTGACTGAAACTAAAACCGATTATTCGGCTTCTGATTTCTTAGTAATGGCTGTTTTGACTTTGGCCAATAGAGTTTTCGCTTCTTGCCAAAATTCTTCGCCTAACTCTAGCAAGCTTTCCTTTTTTAGGACTTCGTCGTTCATCATTACCTGTAGGTCTTCAACCACTTTGTGTTGAGCCTTAACGACTTTTTTGTCCTTTTTCTTCTCAAGCTCTTCTAACGTTTTGCGAGCTTCATCAATTTGGTTACGAAGCTCTTTTATTTTTTTCTTACCCATGGTGCTTCCTCCCTATGATAATGCGGACATCACGAGTACACACAGACCCGGGATGAGAAAGAATACAGTCAACACGTAGGCTGCTGCCAGTGAGTGACGCTGTGTTGCAATTTTTGCCAAACGCTCTGCCGCATTTAACGGTACGTTACGCAAGAACGGCAAACCAAACACGATCAGTACACCCAGAACATTATAGAATAAATGCACCAGCGCTATTTGCATACCCGCAGCTGCTCCTGCACCGGTGAGCGCCGTAGCCGCCAACAGGGCTGTAATGGTTGTACCAATGTTAGCACCCAGGGTGAACGGATAAATATCTTTAGGCTTAAACACACCTGAGCCCACAAGCGGCACCATCAAGCTGGTGGTGGTCGAGGAAGACTGCACAAGCACGGTCATAACCGTACCACTTGCAATACCCGTAATCGGGCCACGACCAATGGCTCCGTGAAGAATTGCCTTAGCACGGCCCACCATCAGAGAGCGCAAAATACGACCAATTACAGTAATCGCCACGAAAATCGCTACAACACCCAACACAATTAACGCAATCGCAGCAAACTTATCGGGCAACACAGCAGCAAGGAAAGATTTCACTTCGCTAATAACAGGCTTGGTAATAGGCTTGATGAAGTTAAAGCCTTTAATACTCATAGAATCGCCACCAACCAAGAAGCTGGACGCCCAAGCACTGGCTTTAGCTAAGAAACCAAACATGATTTCAAGAGGCAGGAAGATCGCCACACAAATCAGGTTGAAGAAGTCGTGAACCGTGGCCGCAGCAAACGCGCGACGGAATTCAGATTTTTTACGAACGTGGCCCAAGCTCACCAGCGTGTTTGTAATAGTGGTACCAACGTTGGCACCCATCACCATTGGGATAGCAATTTCAATGGGTAAGCCACCAGCAACCAAACCCACGACAACAGAAGTCACGGTACTAGAGCTTTGTACCAAAGAGGTGGCCAAAATACCGATTAACAATGCAACAAACGGATTGGTGGCAAACTCGAATAATTCGCGCGCACCTTCGCTGCCGCCAGAGGCCCATTTAAAGCCGGAACCCACCATACCTACGGACAGTAAAATACCGTAAATACATAGGATAAGAAGTAACCAAGAAAGCCATTTGGACTGATTAGACGGGTTTACTGAATTGTCTGCAGGTTGCATGAGAATGCCCTTGGAGAAATTTGGCGCAAGTTTAACACCCGTTTTCTTTAAGTACAGAGCTGACGAAGGTCCTAAACTGCTTTTTTGTCATTAAATTGTCTTAAAACAGCGCACTGTCCCAAATGGTTTATTGTTTGCTCATGACGAGCGACTTTTGTTGCCGCAGCCTATACTGAATCCTATGAAGAACTGCGCCAATAACCTTATGCAAATCAAGGTGTTAGCACTGCTGATCTGGATAGGCTTCAACAGCCCCTATTGCACTGGTGAGTACCTCAGCATCGGTGGAGGCATGCACGCCCACCGTCTCAATTACCTTCCGGACACCTCTGAGCGTAATACAGAGTTCGCGCAATTGGAGCTAGATACCACAAAATGGCGACGCCAGCCTACCGGCTTGCTGGCCCGAGGCGTTGGGCTCAAATATCAACAAGGCTCGCAGTCGCAGCAGCTCGAATTACAATTGCCATTGTATCAATGGCACCCATTACACGGCTTGGGACTCAATGTGCAGCAAGCTCAGGTCACCACAGCTTCCACCGTCAGTGAAACTCAGAGCTACCTCGGCGATAGTGGCAGCCCAGTTGATATAGCTGCTGGTAGCTCAGTGGCTTCTACTTGGCAGCTAAATCGTTATCAACTGTATTGGCGCAGCGACGCTCGCCACTCTGGGGCCGCCAACCGTGCTGGTGTTTATTGGCAACGACTCACTAATCCCGTCGAAGCAGAACTTACCAACGTCACACCCACATTGTTCGATCTAGAAAGTGAAGGATTTGGTTTTTATGTAGGTCGGACGGAAGACGACAAAGGTTGGAACACATCGTGGCAACTGTTATTGGGTCAGCAAACAAATGTCTACAGTGATGCTAATACCCAAAGCCATCAAATTAGTGAATCAGAGCGGCGGATGATCCTGCTTGAGGCAAGCGTCCAATGGCATTACCGCTATTACCTAGCGCCCTATTGGTATTTGGTACCGGCATTAGGTTGGCAGCTGCAACTGCTCAGCCAAGCAAAAAGCGCGAGTGAGCAAGTTGAGCAAAAGACTTTGATATACGGACAGGCCAATGTTGCGTTGAGTCTGCGTTATTATTTCTAACGGTTTGCCTCTAGCGGCGTGCCGCTTTTAACGGGCCTTGAGTCATTTCTTTTACAGCAGCTTCTTTGATGGCGTCTTTGCTAAGCGGCGTACTGGGCAGCACCACTTCTAGATCCAAGGTTTGTTGACGCTCTACTTCTTCTACCACAATGCGGTTCCGGCCGGACTCTTTTGCTTCGTATAGCAGCTGATCTGCTCGCTCTAAAGTATCTTCAATACGTTCAGCGTGGCGATACGCGGTGACGCCCACGGACAGGGTCGGCGTCAGATTCGGTGCTTCTTTAAAAGAGCACTGCATCCATTTTTTACTCATGCGTTCACACACTTGCCGCGCAGCATCCAAATTGGTGTCCGCTAACACCAGCACAAATTCTTCCCCCCCGATTCTCGCACCGATATCCACTTCGCGCAGCGACAAGTCCACCAGCTCTGCGAATTTTTTCAGTACCTTATCACCGAACGGATGCCCATATTGATCATTCACCTTTTTAAAATGGTCCAGATCGATAAAACACAGAACAAAGCGATAGCGACTGCGATTGGCTAATGCTCGCTGTTGACTTAACGCCTGCATTAAATAGCGGCGGTTATACAGCCCAGTCAGCTCGTCGGTAACGGCTAATTCTTCAATTCGAGTAAACGCTTTTTTCAACTCACTGTGACGCCGCTGTAGATCCACTCGTAAGTCGCTGTACTCCACACCCATAATGGTGAAGCCGCATAAAGCAACCACAAAACCAGCAAATAAGAAAAACTCTTGGCTAAAGTCCAGCGAGCCGGGACGATTAATGTGAATGGCATAAAGAGAAGCTAGATAACAACCAATCGTAAACAAGGTAAAGGCATAAAAGCCCTTAAGGGAAAGCCGGAACGCGCCCACCGACATCACAAGAAGATAACCCATCATCATCAGTGAGCGTATTTCGGTAGCGAAATACATAATGACGCTCAGTGCAAGACAGGTCCAAACCATTTGCGGAACCGTTAAACTGGCATCACGAAAATGCAGATTCCAACCACAACGAATGGCAATCACAAACCCGAGATGACCCAGCCAGATGCCCCCAGCGAGCATTAACATTTCGCCAGCCGAAATAGCGAAATAGCCCAGATAGGCTGCCAACGCGCACAAAGGTACGTTTAGCAACATCCCCAAATTCGACAGCATCGCACGGCGATACCTCAGAGCCTGCTTCTGCGACTGCAGCATGCACCCATCCTTGCTGGGAGTCAGATTTCACCCTGCCTCCCCGGCTTATTGTTATCGTCATAGACTGTGATAAAAATAAAACTATCACTAAGCAGGTGCAGTCTACCCCGATTTTATTGGGTAGTGCGAACTCTGGAGACGGCATCTAACCAACCGTTATAAAGACGCTCGCGTTCAGTACGATCCATACTCGGCTCGAACAAACGCTCTTCTTCCCAGAGCTGACCTACTTCGTCCAAATCTTTATAAATTCCCGCCGCTATGCCAGCCAAAAAGGCGACCCCCAATGCGGTGGTTTCTGTTACGGCTGGACGTTCAATGGGTAAGTCCATAACGTCCGATAAAAACTGCACAACCCAATCATTTACAACCATGCCACCATCAACACGAATGCGTTGCGGAATGGCTTTGTCTTTCGCCATGGCGTCCAACAAATCGCGCGTTTGATAGCACACCGACTGCAAACCAGCGGTTACGATTTCGGCAATTCCTGTATCTCGGGTCAATCCCATAATGGCGCCACGGGCATTCGGATCCCAATACGGCGCGCCGAGACCAGTAAAAGCCGGCACCATATAAACACTGTTATTGGCGCCTACTCGCTGCGCTAAATCCAATGTTTCACTGGCATGGTGAATCAGTTTTAAACCATCACGAATCCACTGAATGGTTGCACCCGCCATAAAAATACTGCCCTCTAAGGCGTAGTGCACTTTATCGCCAACTTGGTAAGCGATGGTGGTCAACAATCTATGATGGCTTTTTAGCGGCATTTCACCGGTGTTTTGAATTAAAAAACAACCTGTGCCGTAGGTGCTTTTCGTCATGCCCGGCTGAAAACACGCTTGCCCAATTAACGCAGCTTGTTGATCACCGGCTATTCCGCCCACCAAAATCGGTGAACCGAATAATTCGTCTTTTGTGTGACCAAACTCAGAACTTGATGGCTGCACCTGCGGAAGCATCGAAGCCGGTACATCAAACATTGCCAGCAGTTCTTCATCCCACTTTAAATCATGAATATTGAACAACAATGTGCGCGATGCGTTGGTGACGTCAGTTTTATGTTCACCCGTTAACTTCCAAAGCAAATAACAATCCACGGTTCCAAACGCCAACTCACCCTTTTGGGCTTTTTCCCGTGCACCTTCGACGTTTTCTAATATCCAACGCACCTTGCTGCCAGAAAAATATGGGTCCAACAGCAAACCTGTTTTATCGGCCACACTATTTTCGAGTTTTTGCTCTTTTAAAGACTGACAAAATTCCGCCGTTCTACGGTCTTGCCACACAATTGCACGATAAATTGGCGCACCGGTTTTTCGATCCCACACAACTGTGGTTTCGCGCTGATTGGTAATACCAATGGCTGCGACATCTTTCGCCGTAGCGCTAACTTTTTTCAAAACGGCCTGACAAACATTCAACACAGACTGATAAATTTCGTTGGCGTCATGTTCAACCCAGCCATCATTTGGAAAAAACTGCGTAAATTCCTGCTGCTCGACCGCTTCAATTTTGCCGGATCGGTTAAATAAAATGGCTCTGGAACTGGTTGTACCTTGGTCGATAGCAAGAATGAATTGAGACATGGTTTGACCTTATTTTTCTGGTTTTTGTCTAGAAGTCTGAGAACAATAAAATTGTGAGCGGAGAAGTTTAAACGAAAACAACAAGACACGCCTGATTTTAGTCTAGACTCAGGTAATGATTTGGATATCGCTCAGTGACACACTATGAAAAAGAATCTACCCGTCACACAAAAGGAAGTGGTCTACGGTGAACAACAACGCATCATCAGTTCCACCGATTTAAAAGGCATCATTACCCACGTCAATAAAGACTTTGTGGACATAGCCGGCTTTACCGAAGATGAATTAGTCGGAACCAGCCATAACATCGTCCGTCACCCAGACATGCCGCCTGCCGCATTCAAAATGCTGTGGGACAAAATTAAAACGGGCAAAGCGTGGAAAGGCATTGTTAAAAACCGCTGTAAAAGTGGCGATCATTATTGGGTGGACGCATTTGTCGTCCCCGTAAAAGAACACGGCAAAACTGTCGGCTATGAATCGGTCCGTTATCGCCCTAGCAAGAAACTCATTGATCGCGCAGACAATGTTTATAAACGCATCAACAAGGGCAAGGTGCCCATTCCCAAACGCCGTAAATTTATTGACTTGCCTTGGGCTGTCATCAGCAACATTACCTTAGGCTCCGCAGCCGTTGGTATCGCCACCTTCGTCAGTCCTTGGTTAGCCCTCATTCCCGTTGCAGCCACAGCCGTTGTGAGCCGCTTACAGGATAAGCGCATCGACGAAGTCTTAGTCAAAGCCAAAAGCATCAATGATGATGCCCTCGCCGCTTACATTTTTACTGGCCGCACAGACAAAGTGGGCCAAATACTGTTTGCGTTCGAGCATTTGGAAAGCCAACTTATTACCCTACTTGAACGCATTCAAGACACCATGCCATCCATGAAAGCCTCTAGCAAAAAGAGTCATGACTCGGCGGTGGCGTCCATGGGTAAACTGGCAGAGCAATTGGATGCTGCTAATTTGTTTGCAGCGGCGTTCGAGGAAATCACATCTCAAGTCGATACTATTTCCAACTCGGTGAACGAAACAGCCGAACAGACAAACTCGGCGCAGCAAGATACGCGTCAGTGCGAAAAGCAAATGCAAGACGCTAAAAACAGTTTGAATCAAATGGCCCAGACGCTCAGTACAGCCAGCGAACGGGTACAAAACTTGGCGGAACATGCTGAATCTATTCAAAGCTTTTTAGAAACCATTCAAAGCATTGCCGAACAAACCAACCTGCTCGCATTGAACGCCGCCATCGAAGCCGCGCGCGCGGGTGAACAAGGTCGTGGCTTTGCGGTGGTGGCAGACGAAGTGCGCAGCCTAGCCAGCCGAACACAAGAATCCACCGAGGAAATTCGCCGAATTATTGAACAATTGCAGCAAGGCGCAAAACTGGCTACGGCCACCATGGACGACAGCCAAAATCAAGCGAAAGCCAATGCCGAGCAAGTACAATCTACTTATGACACACTGGCTCAGGTGAACCATTCGGTTGTCGAAATCAATCGCCAAATGCTGGCCATACAACAAGCGACCAAAGAACAGACACAAGGCGCTTCACAAATCAGCGAGCATATGGAAACGATTCGCAGAAATGCCGAAGCCAACAGCGACTTTGCCGACCAAAGCCAAGCTGCCGCCCAGCGAGTGACTGACTTGGTGAATGAGCAACAAGCGATCATTGAGCGCTTTCGTTGATTTGGATTTGTGATTCAAACGCTTGATGGTTCCCGCTGTGTTGAGACTGGGCTATAGTGGCCCTTCTTATTTATCACTGTTAAAGACATTTCATTATGACTGCGTGTTTAATTGTCAGCGCCATGGCCGACGATCGTCCGGGCTTGGTTGAATCCCTCTCTTCTGTCATCAAACAACACAACGGCAACTGGTTAGAAAGCCGCATGGCCCACATGGCGGGAAAATTTGCCGGTATCGTTCGTATTCAAGTGCCCGCGCAGGACACAGACGCTCTAACCTCAGCACTTAAAGGGTTAGGGTCAAAAGGCTGGACCATCAGTGTCGAGAACATTCAAGCCGCCGACGCGGTTGAATCCGGTCGCAAGTACCGCATCAGCATCGTGGGCAATGACCGCCCGGGTATCGTTCAAGAGGTTTCTGCTGTACTCGCCGCGCAAGGCGTAAACGTGTTAGAACTCAACACCCATTACGAAAGCGCAGCCATGACCGCGGAGCCTTTATTCAAAGCCAAAGCGAAAGTGATGATTCCGGCAGACATTGATGCCGAAGACGTGATTGATCGTTTAGAAAACATCAGTAACGATCTCATGGTTGAAGTGGCTGCGCTGTAAAGTTCGCTATTTAAAACAGTACTTCATTAAAAACAGAAAGGGGGCATCGCCTCCTCCGTTTGTTGATAAACCCCGGCTTTTTAGTCGGGGTTTATTGTTTTTGGGCTTTACTCAGTAACCTGAGGTTCGCCGTGGTCGTAATCGGTAATCTCAAGCTTTTTTCTTAGATCGGGTAAAATTGGCTCATTTTCTTCACCATTTTTGCTACATAGGCGCTTACGCTCACGAGAAGCAATGGAGGCTGCTACCCGTGATCTCAGCTGCTGGTGCTTTTTGCTTCGTCGGTACATAATTTGGCCCACCTTCCTTACAAGCTTGTGCACCTTGCAAGGTACACAAGCTTGTAAGGTCGCATTATTAAAATGTTAAGACGAGATATGAAAAATAGTTACGAGCAGGTCGTCGTAGTTTGTTCCACAGTCAGTGCATGCTGTTCGTATGTGTCATGGATGGCTGCGGTAAGGCCGAAGCTTGATGAGCAGCGGCTTTTCCTGTCTTACGAATATGGCGCAATTGCTATTTCATGCCTGACGAGCAGCTTGTTGGCAATACGCAAGTTCGATGATTTTTTTAAGGACAAGAAATCGCGACACGATGACGTAACGGTGTCCGATTTTGGCTATCAGCCCAGCAATATTCTCACCGACGCAGAACGCAAAGATATCAACAAGCGGATCGCTCATTTCACAGCTGCAATGCAAGACGCAGGAAACGAAAGTTGGGCCATTGATGAGCTGCTGTTTAGGTTGTCCAAACCACTGAGGGAATTTTTGACGTTTTTGGCGGAGCAGTGCGGCGAAGAGGACAAAGGTGAGTATTTCGAGATATCTGAAACCATACGATATCTGGACTCGAGCCTTGAACTGCTAAGGTCTTAACAATCGGCTGCACAGCGACCGATTTTCCGCCGCTTTGCGGCTCCAAACCGGCGCGTGAGCCGGGCGTTAAATGCCTATGAAAGTTATCAAGAGCATCTTTGTTTTTCTTATATTAATGTTACTTATTGGAATATGCGGCTTGTTGTATATAGATTGGCTAGAAACTCCTAAATCATATTTCAATAATTATAACGAGATGGAAAAATCAGGGATCATGTCGAGGGGTTGGGTTCCAACATTTATTCCTGTGTCTGCAATCAATATATACGAACAACATAGTATTGATTCAAACTGGGTAGAAATGAAATTTGAGTATGACCCATCAGACATTCAATCCACAAGAAAAGCCTGTGACAGCGAAATACCAATAGAAAAAGGCATACAGTTTTTTTGCACCTATTTCGGTTCTTCCACAGAAATAAAATTGTATGAAAATGGGGAAGGTACACTCCATACTCCAGTTAACTAGACATTTAACAAGGCGCTCAAGCAAGGCCGCAGCAAACTGCTCCGCTTAGCTGGGCGTGAATAAATCTGAAGTCGATTGTGGCGTCGATCTTTCGGAGCAGGTGGTCTTTGGGAACGAGTTCGTCGATGCAGACGAATTCGAGTTGGGACTGGGTTTGGGGGCGATCTTTTAGCATGGCCGCTATTATAAAAATCCCCGCCGGTTAGGGCGAGGACTTTGTCAGCCGCCTGAAAGGGGACATCGCCCCTTTCGTGTTTTACCTGTTTAATGATGAGACTATTAAGGAAAAAGTTACAAGCCGAGCGCTACAAAGCACCTTTCAACCAAACAAACTGATACGGCATTAACGATACCGTCTCAAACCCTGTTTGAAATAGCTGCTCAGACACTAAATCCATCCACTCTCCCTGCCCCGGCAAATTCAAACTGGTCAATGGCAACGACTGCTCTTGATCGGAAAAGTTAAACAAGCAAAACATGGCTTCTGTACGTGCAATATTCTGCCGCCAAAAACCAAATATTTGATCCGAGATATGCAACACAAATTGTTCAGCATTTGGGTGAAAACAAGACTCTTGCTTACGAATGGCCATCAAACGTTTCATGGAGGAAAAGACTTTAGCATGGTGCGTGGAGTCATCATCTAACAATGCCAGCAGCTCTAGCTCATCCCACTTGTAACGGTTAATGGTTCGGTTGTGATTGGTATGCTCAACACCGTGATAATAATTATTAGTGCCTAATAAACTGTGTATGTATATGGCCGGCACTCCTTCCATGGCCAACATCACACCATGTGCACATAAAAAGCGAGCTAGCTGCCAGCGGTCCGGCCCTGCGGTTGTGCCTTGCAACGCATCAAATAATGTTACGTTAATTTCGTAAGGTTTATCACGACCATCATCCGATGTACGCCAGCTAATGCGCGCACCAAACTGTTTAACACAGTTCACCATTTCGTTGACTTCTTCGTCGCTCAAATAGCCTTCCACTGGGCGCAACCCAATGCCGTCATGTGACGCGATAAAGTTAAAATAGAATGTACCCATTTGCGATGGCGGCATGGTGCTAAGCCAAGCGGTTAGATGTGCACAATTGCCTGTTAACAACCCCTGTAATAATAAGGGTGGCAAAGTAAAGTTATAAACCGCATGGGCTTCGTTGGCATTACCAAAATACGATAGGTTTTCGTGGTTGGGGACATTGGTTTCGGTAATGAGAATGGCATCGCTGCTGTGATGCTCAATCAGTGTTCGAAACAGTCTCACCATTTCGTGTGTTTGATTAAGATGAACACAGCGCGTACCGCTTTCCTTCCATAAGAATGCCACGGCATCTAAGCGGAATATGCGTACGCCGTTGTCCAAATACTGCTTGATGATTTGCACCATCTCACACAATAGCTCAGGGTTAGCGTAGTTCAAATCTACTTGGTCGTGGCTAAAGGTACACCAAACCTGACGTTCGCCATCCAGAGTATTCACTTCACGCAGCAATGGCGACGTTCGCGGACGGACTACTTGCGAAACATCAAAGTCGGATTCCACTTCAACAAAATAGTCTTTACCCGGGTCAACACGCTTTTTGTAGTTTTCGAACCAGCGACTGCGGCTAGAACAATGATTCACCACCAAGTCACCCATCAGGTGGTATTCGCGACCTAGGTGTTGAATATCTTCCCATGTCCCCAAACTTTCGTTGACTTGACTAAAGTCGATGACGGAAAAACCATCATCCGAACTGAACGGAAAAAACGGCAGCACATGCACACCGTTGACTACATCTTTTAAGCGAGTATTTAAAAAGTGACGTAAATGCTGTAACGGTTTTTGCGCATCAGCATCATCGCTATCGCCTCGAACGCTGTCACCCCGAGCGCTGTCACCCCGAGCGCTATCGCCCCGAATACTATCGCCATACGTAATGACCCATATGTCTTCTTCACTCCAACGGCTTTCGTGGGCTTCTGGACGAACATAGTCTTCATTTAGCTTCATGATGCCAATTAAGCGCGCCGCTAATGCGGCCACATCAACATCTGGATATATGGCAGCCAAATGTGCTTCGACTTTGATTTTTAACGCAACCTTTGTTGCCAACTGCATATTAAGCCCTCTGCCTGCATTCGCTTTTTACAAATAGGTTTTCATGTCCTGATCCACCGCGGCATGAATGTCTTTCAACACATCTGGCATGGCGCTGATGACGCGGTTCCAACAAGGGATAAATGGTTTTTCCATGGGGTTATTTAGGAAGTTTTCGCCTGCAGTCAAAATGTTTTTAGCAAACATTTCTACCGCTTGCTCTTCGGCGTGAATGTCCAATTTAAGGCCATTCATTTGCGCGTCGTTGTAATAGGTTTCGATAAAGTCCAATGCAATACGGAAGTACGTGGCTTTAATAGAACGGAAAGTTTCGCTGTTAAATACCACACCGTTAGTAGCCAGCTTGCGGAACAGCGCCTTGGAAATATCAATCGACATTTTGGACAGGCCTTTCGCTGCGTCTTCTGGCGAAAGGTCTTGGTGTTTGTGGTCGTACGTGGCGGCAATGTCGGCCTGACACAAACGGTTGTTGGCATAGTTGCGGTTTAGTTCTGACAGTACACCGATTTCCAATCCCCAATCGCTTGGGATGCGAATATCGTTTATCACATCGGTGCGGAATGAGAACTCGCCCGCCAACGGATAACGGAAGCTGTCGATGTAATCCAAATAATCACTGTGCCCAAGTGTTTTCTTTAACGCACGAATGAGCGGCGTTACTAACAATCGGCTAACACGTCCGTGAATTTTACCGTTGGCAACACGGGCGTAATACCCTTTACAAAATTCATAGTTAAAACTCGGATTCGCCACTGGGTACATTAAACGCGCAACCATGCCGCGCTCGTAGGTCAAAATATCACAATCGTGCAGCGCCACTGACTGCGCCTTGCCTGACGCTAAAACATATCCAAGACAGTACCAAACATTCCGCCCCTTACCTGCTTCCATGGGTGCAAGACCTTCGGCCTGCAAGCGCTCATCAATAGCGCGTAACCGCGGACCGTCATTCCAAAGCACTTTAAAGTTTTGATTCAGTGGCTTAAAAAACTCTAACGCAGCTTTGTACTGGTCTTCGGTTGCTCGGTCTAAGCCAATCACAATTTCAGATAGGTAATCGACTTTGCTCAGTTCTTTTACGATGTTAGGTAAAGCCTCACCCTCAAGTTCGCTGTACAAGGACGGCAATACCAAGGTCATGGGGCGCACCTTAGAGAACGCGCGCAGCTCGTCTTCCATGGCCTCTAACGGGCGTTGATTTAAATTATGCAGGGTGGTGATGATGCCGTTCTGATAAAAGTCAGCCATGGAGTACCTCTTCGGTTTCTAGTTTTAATTCGTTTAATAAACGCTGGATTTGCTCGTTCCACCCTTCTGGGCCCAAAGCAGTGGAATAACGAATAGCGGGTTGTTGATCACTGCGGGGAGCTAGTTCGGGAAAGACAGCCACCGGAGACTTAATACAAATAGGAAAGTCCGCGGCGTTAAGCATGTCTACATCATTTTGATTATCACCTAACGCAATCACTGCTAGCTCTTCATAGGTTGGCCATAACTGCGATAGCTGCTGACGCAACCAATTTAACGGCGTCGCTTTATTCACTTTACCCTGTAGATGATAAAAGCGTCCGCCCTTTAAAACCTTATAACCAGCCTGATTGGCCAATGACATAAATTCGGCTAACCGTTCTAGCGTGTCTTTCCAAACAAAGGGCTCTGAATAATGCTTATTCGCAGACGCCTGTGCACTGACGCGATCTAGTCCGGTGGCATCCATAATGTGCTGCACCGACCAATCGCTATAGCATTCGAATTGATAGCCATGGTCATGCACTTGTTGACGCAACCACGTCACCAGTTCACCACGTTTAACACCGAATTCCACCAAACGTTGTTCTTTTTGAAAATAGATAGCGGAGCCATTTTCAATAATAAGCGGCTGCTCACTCAAGGACATTTCAGCGGCTAGGTGCTTTACCTCTTGCAATGTTTTGCTGGTATTGAAAATCACCGGAATATCGAGCCGTTTTAGTCGACTTAACGCAGGTTCTGCCGCTGTCCAACTGTAATTATGATGATCCAATAAAGTGCCATCTAAGTCGGTAGACACTACCCATTTGGTTTTTGAAAAGGCCATATTATTTTAGTGTTCCCCATTAATGGTGAATTGCACGATGGCGTGTTGGTCGTCCAAATCCAACACCCACCTCGCCTTGTGCGGCAAGGTGATCAAGGCGTGTTCGGTCAGTCTTTGATAATGCGAGATAAACCGATGAATATCGTCAGGGGACATTAACTGAAGATTGTGCACGCCTTTACGAGCCATTTTTTCTTTTAATTTTTGCTCTTGTAGCAATCGCCATTCATGCACCACCCTAAAAGATGGAGCTTGTAAAACAATTAGGTCATCCAGTTGCGCGTAAAGCGTGGCATATTCTTGTTTCAGTTTTTGGTTTACAAATTGTCGCCAAAGGCCATCGGTGTCTTCACTGGCTTCTAATTCGTTGATGGGTAATTTGAGTGCGGCATCGGACTGTGGGTCTAAACCCACACACCAACCTTCAAATAAAATAATGTCGACCTTACCTTCTACTTCATCCCATTTGGCTTTAGGTTTGCGGTCGTCGGTGGCTTTGTCGAATCGCGGCACTAACATAAACGCATGCTCTGGCAACTCGCTTAGCTGCTGTAAGGTGGTTTGAATCAACTCAACATCATGGGTGCCTGGCACACCACGGGTTTTTAATAAAGGATGAACCTCTTGCGACAACGTTAATCGCTCGGCTCGGGTCAAGTAGAAATCGTCGATGGACAACACCACCACGGATAGATGGAATTCTTTTTCTAACAGGTGCTTTAAAAACAGCGAGCACGTGCTTTTGCCAGAACCCTGCGTCCCTTGCACGCCAACCAACCAAGTCTGCTGTTCACCACGGTTACGGCGAGTTTCCAGTACGCGGGCCATTTGCGCGGCCAACGGGGCGTAATAGCTTTCGACCAAGTGCTCGAAGCTACCGGGTAGTTGTTGCTGCGATATTAGTGATTGAATCGTATCTTGCACCAAAACAAAGCACCCCTATTCCTTACTTTTCCAATCAAATGTTGATTGCACCATTATTGATCACATAGCCCCAACTAATTCAGAGGCTTAACGAATGGATTGCAGGTATAGGGCCAACCATCTATTTCCGATCATTCGGCGGAAAATGACTTGGTTTTCATAGGGTTAGCTAGGGGCTTGTCGGTGCGCTGGGGTAACGCTGGAATATGGCACCAAAAAAACATTCAAATGAATCATCTTGTCCATACTGTTTGTATGGAGGTATATGGGGATATGAAGATACATAGAAAAAGGAACAAACTATGTGCGGCCGATTAAACGTGTCTGACCATACAGGCATCCGCCAGCTTATGGCGGATTTGGGTATGCCCTTGTACCCAGAATTCAATCAAGTCAAAGCCAATGCCGACTTTCGCCCCACGCAACTCACCTTGAGCGCCGTGGCAGGCAACACCATGGCCATGCAATGGGGCATCAAACCCAGTTGGTCGAAATCCCTCTTGATAAACGCCAAATCAGAAACCGCCCACGAGAAGAAAACCTTCGCGCATGCTTTAAACGGCCAACGCTGTTTAATTCCTTGCGACGGCTGGTATGAATGGAAGGCCGAAGATAGCGACCAAGGAAAAGGCAAAGCAACACGCAAACGCCAATACGGCTTCACATCCAAAGATAACAAACCATTGCTCATGGCCGGTATATGGTTTGAGCACAGCCCTAGCGCTCAGTTCGTGACGCTAACACAAGCCGCCGTAGGCGATCTGGCAACCATTCACAATCGTATGCCATTGCTCATCCCTGAATCGGCGGCCTTAGATTGGCTAAACCACGCAGAAAAACTCAGGGTGCCCGCCGAGACTGACTTGATCGCGCACAACCACCCAGCCACAGCCCATTGGTATGAAAGCCAAATTAAAATTGAAAAAATAAATTAAACAATTCGAAACCAATCGAACGGCAAACTGCCTAAGGCGGAAGTAAGAAAACGTCGGTTAGCAAAATGAAGTAAGCGCTAAGCGGTTGAACGCGAGTCTGATCACTAGAAAACAGATGCGGCTTAGTACTAAAGAGAAAGAAAAGAAACAACAAGGGGAAGAAATGGCGGAGGAGGAGAGATTCGAACTCTCGGAGGGCTATCAACCCTCGCCGGTTTTCAAGACCGGTGCTTTCGGCCACTCAGCCACCCCTCCGCGGGAAAGCGAGGTGCATATTACTCTTCAAAATTTGAGAGTCAACAAAAAACTTCAAAAAAATCATAAGATTATGGGAATTGGCCACTTGGTCTATTTGCGAATAGCCCTACTTTCATAAGGCTTGAATTTCCCAATGCAAACTCTATTATTCGGTTTAAGATTCATTCCACTACTGCACAGGAGCGCAAAATGGAATCCCGTCAATACTCAGTAGCCGAACAAGCACACGGCGTTGAGATCCACAAAGTTTTACGCAACACCTACATGTTGCTAGGCATGACACTGGCGTTCAGCGCATTGTGTGCTGGCATCGCCATGAGCATGGGTCTAGGCGGCATTGCCAGCCTAGGCATGACCGTAGCAGCCATGGTTATTCTTTTCTTCGTTCTACCTAAAACTGCCAACTCTGCCATGGGTTTGCCTGTTGTATTCCTGTTCACTGGCTTACTGGGTGCTTCTTTAGGCCCCATGCTGAACCGTTATTTGGCCCTGCCAAACGGTGCTGAACTGGTGATGCAAGCTTTAGGCGGCACTGCCCTGATTTTCTTCTCACTGTCTGCTTACGTGCTGACCACTAAGAAAGACTTCTCTTTCCTAGGCGGCTTCTTGTTCGTAGGTCTGATGGTTGTGATCGTGGGTGCAATTGGTGCCATGATCGCCAGCCTATTCGGCGTAAACGTATCTGGTATTCAACTGGCTATCTCTGCTGCTGTTGTATTCCTAATGTCTGGCCTGATCCTGTTCGATACCAGCCGTATCATCAACGGTGGTGAGACCAACTACATCATGGCTACTGTTAGCTTGTACTTGAACATCTACAACCTGTTCACGTCCCTGCTGCACCTGCTAGGCGCCATGAACGACGACTAATCAATTAGTCAGAGCGAGGTCAGCACTTGGGTTTCAAACCCATAAAAGACCTCTCTCACAAATAAAAGCCGTTAGGCTATTTTAATGAAGGGCTTTGCCCTTCATTTTTGTTTCTGCGACACTCGCCCCATGAAATTTTCCTTACTCGTGTTATCTGCCCCCCACTCCCGTCAGGCCAGTCAATCTGCGTTGAAGTTTGCGCAGACCGCGCTCGCGAACGGTCATGAACTTTATCGCGTGTTTTTCTATCAAGATGGCGTACACAACGCATCGCAACTGCAAAGCCCGCCGCAAGATGAAACCAATTTACACGACGAATGGCAGGCGTTGGCCGAAGCACAAGGCACGGACTTAGTGGTGTGTATTGCGGCTGCCCTTAAGCGCGGCATACTCGACGCTGACGAAGCCGAACGCTACGAGCGCCCGCAACACAACTTGGCGAAGCCCTTCGAGCTGAGCGGCTTGGGCCAATTGCTGGATGCGCAGTTGCAGTCTGATCGACTGATTACGTTTGCCTGATGTTGCCAGAGAAAACTGTAAGGAACCTGACATGAAAAAAATTCTCGTTTTGCAAAAACAAGCGCCCTACGGTTCCAGTTTGGCCCGCGATGGTTTGGATTACGTTCTGACCAGTGCCGCCTACGATCAAGACATCAGCATGGCGTTTATCGGGGAAGGCGTGTGGCAATTGGTGAAATCACAACAGCCAGCCGAGATTAAGCAAAAATCTCAACTCGCCGCATTAGAAGTACTTTCCTTGTACGACGTGGACAAACTCTACGCCTGCCACGAAGACTTAAACGAACGCGGTTTATCACCACAAGATTTAGGCGTGGACGTGACCTGCATCACCCGCGCAGAAATCAAGCAGCTTATGGTCGAGCAAGATCATGTCATCGGTTTCTAAGACCATTTTTTAAGGAGCACGTGATGGTGTTACATTTAGTCCAGCGTAGCCCGTTTCAACATTCGGCCTTACGAGACTGTTTAAATTTATGCGCAGACACGGATGCCATTTTGTTGATGGAAGACGGCGTACTGGGCGTCAACCATTCAGACCTAAAAACGGTAACGGTTCCGCTATACGCCCTGCAGGACGATTTAAGCGCCCGCGGCTTGAGTGCACCAGACACAATCAAAGCCTGTGGTTATGATGAATTTGTTGAGCTGTGCGGCCAATACAAACAAGTGGTGAGTTGGTTTTAACCATGCAAACAAACAGTACTTTGTTATCGCAATTAGAACTGGATAAAGACGGCTTTTTAAAAGACCTTTCGGTCTGGAGCGAAGACGTTGCCCGTGCGTTAGCACAGCATGATGGCATTGAACTCAGCCCAGAACACTTCGAAGTTCTGCATGTAC
>JBFHVZ010000025.1:0-24264 GCA_041589295.1 Pseudomonadales bacterium | reverse complement strand
GCTCGCTTCCTTTTCTACTTTTCAATTGTCGTTGTGGTCACTGAGCAGTTTCTAGTGCTCACGTTTAATGCTCCTGACATCTTCTGACAGTTCCGCCATCTAATATTCCTGTTCTAACTATGAAATGCAGAGCAGGAATCTTTCCAATGAAAATGAACTATTTTGTTGTGGGTACAAATAACCTAGAAGCAGCGACCAGATTCTATGATGCGCTTTTTGATCAAACCGAGTTGAAGCAAACTATGGCGACGGATCGCATGGTGTTTTGGCAGGGTGAGGATATGAATGCGGCGTTTGCTGTGGCTATTCCGTTCAATGAAGAGGCGGCAACTAATGGGAATGGCACAATGCTTGGGTTTGATGTTAAGTCGAAAGTAGAAGTGACGCGGCTTTATCACAAAGCGATCGAGTTGGGTGGTAGTTGCGAAGGTGAGCCAAATCAGCGCGGTCCGCGTTTTTCAGCTTATGTGCGTGATTTGGATAAAAACAAATTGGTGTTTGGTTTTTTGAGCGCGTAAAAGAAGTTAAGCAGTCACCATTGTAAGTTGGCTGTGACAATTAACACATCCCCTCATGGCTGACGCTCGAACGTGCGCGTTGCTCATGAGGGGGGTTATTCATGGGTTTACCACATTAAGTCGTCTGGGATTTGATAATCCGCGTATGGATCATCTTCTTCGGCTTGCTCGGCGGTAATATCAGCTTGGTAGACGATGTAACTGTTGTCACGTTGGCTGACTTTTTCGGCTACGATGGATGGGATGACAAAGTACTGGTCGCCCAGTTTGGCAATGGCGAGTATGCCTCGGCTTAGCTGGTGTTGGGCTAGGTCGGTAACTTGAAGGTATTTTACTTTTTTGCCGTCGGTAAAGTTGTAGCGTACTTCGGCGCCTTCTAGGTTAAGGGCGTTCATTTGAATCAGTTGTTTGATTTGCGCTGCGATGGCTTTTTTGTCGGCTTGCGCTTTGCTTTCGGCATTAAGTGCTTTGTCTTTGGCCAGCTTTTCTTGCTTGGCTTTCTCTGCGAGCTGTTTTGCTTCGTCTACTACGTCTTCGCCTTGGCGTTTGGCCTTGGCTTGAATTTGTTTGTCACGCTCGGCTTTTTTGGCTTTCTTTTTGTCGACTAAGCCTGCTTTGAGTAGCTGTTCTTGTAATGAACCGGCCATATACCACCTGAATCGATTCTATATGAATGGGTTGAGTTTTAAATTGAATGTTAAATGCTTTTATACGTGGCGCTATTGTAGAGCACTTAGCCGTCTGGGTGGAGCTGTTCAGGCGGGTAGAGGCGTTCTAAATACGCGCGGTCGACTTTTTTAAGGCTTTTTACGATGAGGCTATAGGAGTGGTCGATCTGGCGTTTGATCTCGTTAGGCGGAATGCTGCCGTCCAAAATGACGGTGTTCCAGTGTTTTTTGTTCATGTGATAGCCAGGTATCACGGCTGGAAAGATGTCGCGCAGTTGGATGGCTTCTAACGGGTCGCATTTTAGGTTTACTTGTTCGCGACCTTCATGCACACCAAGTATGGCGAAGACCTTATTCATGACCTTAAATACCGCGGCATCTGGACCAAAGGGGTGGCTGAGGGTCGATTCTGGTTTTGAGAGTAGGTAGTGCTCGGTGGCGGCGTAATCCATAACCGGTTCCTTGGTAAGGGTGTTTCTGTATTGAGTGAGCAGGGTAATAGAATGTAGGGGTCTTGGGCGAGCCTAAATGGCTGTTTGTTTTTTGAGCGCGGTTCCCCTGTGGTGGCGTATTTGGGCTGAATTAAAGTCTAATTTTGGTGTTTTTATGTACCTAACTTGTTGAATTATAAGCGTTTGACGACTAATGTTGCGGCCAATGACTCTGTCGGAAATTGATAGGTTTACCCCGCTACAAAGAGGGGTATAATGTGCCCCGTTTTGGGCGAATGCACGATAGATTACCTAACCCCAGTGATATGTTTGGGGTGGGGCATCAAATATAAAACAGGATAAATTATGAGCAGCATCGAAGAGCGCGTTAAGAAAGTTGTTGTTGAACAGCTAGGTGTTAAAGAATCAGAAGTAAAAGGTACTTCTCGTTTTGTTGAAGATCTAGGCGCCGACTCTCTGGATACCGTTGAACTGGTTATGGCACTGGAAGAAGAGTTTGAAACTGAGATTCCAGATGAAGACGCAGAGAAGCTGACCACAGTTCAAGAGTCTATCGATTACATCATTGCACACGCCCAACTGTAATTGATTATCGACCGAGACTGACACAAGCCGTCCGTTGCTGAATGGACGGCTTTTTTGTTTTTAGCGTCGACTGTTTTTCATATTGGCTGGGTATAACGCCTTTATGGATTTTTGATTGACCAAAGCAGTTTAACAAGAAACGGGAGCGGGATATGTCGAAACGTCGCGTCGTGGTTACAGGTTTAGGCGCAGTGACGCCCTTAGCGAACAACGTTGCGCAGACTTGGCAGGCTTTGATTAGTGGGCAAAGTGGCATTCGTAGTATCACTCACTTTGATGCCAGTGCCATGGCAACTCAGTTTGCTGGCACCGTGCAAGACTTTGATGCTGGCGATGTGGTGTCGGCCAAAGATGCAAAGAAGATGGACACCTTTATCCAATACGGCATGGTGGCCGCAGCTGAGGCTATTAGCCATGCAGGACTTGAAGGCGTAGCCACAGACCCATCTCGCATTGGTTTTGCGATGGGTTCGGGTATTGGTGGTTTGGGTACCATTGAGCACAACCACAGCCAGCTTTTGAATAGCGGTCCTCGCCGCGTTTCCCCGTTTTACATTCCAGCGGTCATTATCAATATGATCTCAGGCCATCTGGCCATGCGTTATGGCTTTACCGGCCCTAATATCGCCATTACCACCGCCTGTACCACAGGTACTCACAATATTGGCTATGCGGCCCGTACCATTGCCTATGGCGATGCCGATGTAATGATTGCTGGTGGTGCCGAAGCCGCTTGTACGCCCACTGGCATTGCAGGTTTTGCTTCAGCCCGTGCCATGTCAACTCGTAACGACGAGCCGGAAAAGGCATCTCGTCCTTGGGACAAAGACCGTGACGGTTTTGTATTAGGCGATGGTGCCGGTGCACTGGTGTTGGAAGAATATGAGCACGCCAAAGCTCGTGGAGCGACCATTTTGGCAGAACTCAGTGGTTTTGGTATGAGCGATGATGCTTACCATATGACCAGCCCGCCAGAAGATGGCCGTGGCGCTCAAGCCGCCATGGAAAACGCCTTAAAAGACGCTGGCCTACAGGCAAATCAAATTGGTTATATTAACGCTCACGGTACCTCTACTCCGGCAGGTGATGTGGCCGAAAGTCGTGCTATCGAAGCCGTGTGCGGTGATCATGCTAAGTCGGTATTGGTAAGTTCAACCAAGTCGATGACAGGTCATTTGTTGGGTGCGGCTGGCGCGGTCGAGGCCATTTTCTCAATTTTGGCCCTGCGCGAAGGTGTGGTACCACCCACCATCAATCTCGAAAACCCCAGCGAGGGTTGCAACCTAGATTATGTGGCTGGTCAGGCTCGCGAAGCGAAGCTAGACCATGTGCTGTCCAATAGCTTTGGCTTTGGTGGTACCAATGGCACGCTGATCTTTAGCCGCGTGTAGCTGCTTGTAGTTTGCGTAGAGTTGCGAAAAGGAGAGCCTAATGCGGGTTTGGCACCAAGGACAACGTCACGACGCCATACAGGACTGGGATCGTGGTGTGCAGTTTGGTGACGGGCTATTTGAAACCGTTAAGGTAATAGCCGGTAAACCCGTTGCCCTTGATCATCATGCGCGCCGACTGCAATTGGGCTTTGATACCTTGGGCATTCATGCCGAGCCAGCAAGCAATTTGTTGCAGCAAAGCTGTGATGCGCTGGCGGACGGAGAAAGCGGTGTGCTAAAGCTCATTGTGACGCGGGGTAATTCTGCCCGTGGTTATCGTGTCGCGAGCGCGCTACAGGCGAATATCACGGCATTCTTTTCGGCACTCCCCGAATTTGATTCCAGCTTTAGCGCACAGGGTGTGCGTGTCGGCTTGTGTCATACGCAAGCGGCGATGCAAACACAGTTGGCTGGGCTAAAGCATCTCAATCGTTTGGATAGCGTTTTGGCCAGTCAGGAGCTGCAACAACAGCCCAGTTGGCAAGAAGGCCTTATGCTAAATGCAGTGGGGCAAGTGGTCGAAGGGACCATGAGTAATCTGTTTTTACGCTTGGAAGATCACTGGTGCACACCGGCACTTACACACAGTGGCGTTAGTGGTATTTTGCGCCAACGTCTTTTGGAGTCGCGTCCGCAGACGTTTTCTGTAGCAGAAATTACGCGCGACGATTTGGCCCGTGTCAGCGAAATGTTTATATGCAATAGTTTGATTGGTATATGGCCCGTGCGTGAATTGGTGTTGGCAGACACAACACGCTCGCTAACGATTTCGACATTCGTACGCGATTTGCAGCAACAAATTGAGCTGCAACAGATTTAACAAAAATAACGATTATGAATAAAAAACTGCACTTTCTTTTTTTAATGTTGATGTTCTGGCTTGTGGGCATGCTTGCTTATGGGCTTTATCATTTAAACAAGCCACTTAATGTGCAAGAAGCTGTGGTGGTGGATTTTCCAAAAGGGCAGGCCGTTACGATTTTCTTTCGTAATTTAAATCGCGAAAAGATTATTGATGACAGTCGATGGATCAGTTTATACGCCAAGCTCACTGGCAAAGGCCGCTTTGCGCAGGCCGGTGAATACGAATTAACGCCCGGTATGTCTGTGCTGGATGTGTTGTTTTTATTGAACAGTGGCAAGAGTGTTTTGTACAACGTGACCTTGGTTGAAGGTCATACCATTAAAGAATCCTTAGTGCGGTTGCAGCAGCACGAAAAACTCAAGTACGACTTGCCGCAAAATTGGAAAGAGCTAATGCCGTTTTTAGGCTTAGAAGGGCACCCAGAAGGTCGGTTTTTTCCTGACACATATTCGTTTACATCCGGCACGCGCGCGTCTGAAATTTTAGCCCGTGCACAAATGCGACTTGAGCGCGTGTTGGCAGAAGAATGGCAAAAACGAGCGGATGACCTGCCCTATAAAGATAAATACCAAGCGCTGATCATGGCATCCATTGTTGAAAAAGAAACCGCGGTGCCAGAAGAGCGCGAACAAATTGCCGGTGTGTTTGTGCGGCGCCTGCAAAAGAACATGCGTTTAGAAACCGACCCAACTGTGATTTACGGTATGGGTGATGCGTATCAAGGTAATATTCGTCGTAAAGACCTGCGCACCAAAACCCCGTACAACACCTACCGCATAAAAGGCTTGCCGCCCACACCGATTGCATTGGTGGGGCGCGAAGCTATCTACGCAGCATTGCACCCAGCCGATGGCGAAACACTTTACTTTGTCGCCATGGGCGATGGTCGTCATTACTTTTCGAAAACCTTAGACGAACACAACCGTGCGGTTCGCGAGTATCAAATTCGAAAACGTAAAAAAGAATATCGTTCCACGCCTGAAGCAAGCGTGACAGAAAAGCAGAATTAATATGAAACCGGGTTTGTTTATTACAGTAGAAGGCACCGAGGGAGTAGGTAAAAGCACTAACTTGGCGTTTATCGAAAAATGGTTGGCTGAGCGCGGCATTCCATTTATTACCACTCGTGAACCCGGTGGTACAGAACTGGGTGAAGCGCTGCGGAATCTTCTTTTACATGGTGGCGATGTTAGTGACAAAGCAGAGTTGCTGATGATGTTTGCGGCCCGTGCGCAGCACCTACAAGAGAAAATTCTACCGGCGTTGGCAAGTGGCAAATGGGTGGTGTGTGATCGGTTTACCGATTCGACATTTGCGTATCAAGGTGGTGGTCGTCAGTTACCGTTGGCTTGGATCGAACAACTAGAGGTGCTGGTGCATGGTGATCGTCAGCCTGATCTAACGCTGCTGTTGGACGCACCGGTTGAGGTCGGTATGGCGCGCGCCGCGAAACGCAGTGCGGCAGATCGAATAGAAGCTGAAAGCCTTGCATTTTTTAATCGTGTGCGCGATCAGTTTTTGGCGCGGGCAGCACAGTACGAACGTTACGCCGTAGTGGATGCCACACAATCCTTGGCGGATGTGCAAGCGCAAATCGCAACGCGTTTGCAAGCGTTAGTGTCAGACGGTAATTAGCAGGTGAATAAATGAAAGTAGCCGCCGCATTACCTTGGACAGATTCGCTTTGGCAGCGCATGTACGCAGCATTTTCGGCTTCGCGATTGGGTCACGCGCAATTGGTTGTGGGGCAAGAGGGTGTCGGTAAACGTGTGTTACTGCGCGAGTTTGCGCAAACCCTATTGTGTGCCCAAGCGCAGCAACATAACGGCCCTTGTGGGCAGTGTGCCAGCTGCCATTTGTTTGCAGCCGGTAGCCATCCTGATTTATTGATGGTGGAGCCAGAAGAAGGCTCTAAGCAAATTAAGATTGAGCAGGTGCGGCAGGTAACTGACTTTGTAAACACCACGGCCCAGCAAAGTGGCCGCAAGGTGGTTTTGCTGGGGCCAGCCGAGGCTATGAATCAAAACGCTTCTAATGCGTTGTTAAAGAGCCTAGAGGAACCCGTCAGCAAGGTTACTTTGTTGCTTTACAGTCACATGCCCAGTGCATTGTTGGCCACGATTCGCAGTCGTTGCCAGCAGCACAGTTTGGCCGCGCCGCAGTGGTCCGAAGGCCTCATGTGGTTACAACGCAATGCTGAGCTAACCAACCTAGACAGCTTACTGCGTCTGGCGAAAGGCGCGCCGTTGAAAGCGTTGTCGTTGGCTGAACAGGATGCTCATGTTCAATTTATGCAGTTCTGTCAGGATATGCGCGACTTGGCAGCAGGCAACAGTGCTTGGGTTACTGTGCTCACCAAATGGAAGAACTGGGAAACCCAGTGGTTGGTTGAATGGTTTTACGAGCTGGCCCTAGATGCGCAAAAGGCTAAGGGCAAAATAGGCTTAAGCGAATTAGCGATACAAGAGCTACACAACGAAAGCCTAGCCATAGGTCAAAACTGCTCCATGGCTCAGTTGCTGGGCTTTACCGAAAAGGTAGTACAGTGTCAGCAGCAATTACGCAGTCAGGGTAATCCTAATTCGGCCATGTTGATGGAATCCCTGGTATTTGACTGGCTCGCCTTGTTGCGGCAAGCTTCAGCACAATAATAACGAGAGAGCAGTGAGTTTATGCCTCCTAAGTTCGGTCCGGGTAACGGCATGTTATCCCTTACCATTAAAGACAAAGCGGTGTTGTACGCGGCCTATATGCCGTTTGTGAAATACGGCGGTTTGTTTATTCCAACCAACAAAGACTACAAAATGGGCGATGAGGTTTTTCTGCTGTTAAACCTGATGGATGAGCCTGAAAAGATTCCTGTGGCTGGCAAGGTTGTGTGGATTACCCCTAAAGGTGCGCAGGGCAATAAAGCGGCTGGTATTGGTGTGCAGTTTGCCGAAGACAGCATGGCCCGCAGCAAAATCGAAAATTATTTGGCGGGCGCGCTTGCGTCTGACCGTCCTACCCATACTCTGTAATGCTCATAACCAAACGGCCACCTAGGCCGTTTGGTTTTTTCTCAGACTGCCTATAACGGCTTCTAACGCTCGATCAAATAAAAGACTGTCGTCTAGATGAACGACCAGTTTATCGGCCAGTGCTGAGGCTAATTCATCGCGATACATTTCCAAGCGCCCACCGCCGTGTCGATCCATAAAAATGTATTTTTCTGTGCTGCGTATCATGGCAGTTAGGTTTTTGCGTTGTTTTTCACTGCCACTTTCGTCCTCTTTGGGCAGCGTAAACTCGAACAGCATGCCCACTTCGAATGCATCCAGCTCACGATAGAAGCGGCTGTCTACTCTGGCCGGTTCGCGGTTGGTTTCAGCGTTCTGGGTTTCATCGTTCTGAGCTTGGGTGTTTTTGGCTTGTTCTGTTTTGGTTTTAAGTGGAATGACATTGTCGGCGGCAAAACCGTGAACAGTTTCTTGCTCGCCTTCTGTATGGGTATTGGTGATTTGGCTTTGATCGGTGTTGTGGTGGTCTTTTTCACCTGAGCTACGCGCAAAATTCAGGTGGATGGGCTCTAGGTTTTCCATGAGCGCATCCATGTCGGTTTGAGCAAAATGAAATGCTTTGGCCAATTGGCGCAGGTCTGCAAGTAAGGGTGGGACTTGGCGAACAAACGCTTTGCGATCTTCGCTGATCTCGCTGGGGTTGGTGCTCCAAATAAGCGTCTCGGCTAATTGGCTAGCATGCTCAAACATGGCTTGATCGTTTTGCATCAAGCTGGTTTCAAAAATGGTTACCCAGTTGTGACGTAAAAACTGACGCAAAAAAGCTGGCGTGGGCTGGGCGTCGCACAGTGCGTCCACTGTGGCAAGGGCCTGTTGTCGTGCTAGTTCTTGGCGAGCGTTTTCTTCTTCTTTTTGTTTGATGGCTTGTTCGCGCTTGGCTTGCTGCTGCTTTTGATGGTCCAGCAGTTTGCTTAAGGTTTGGTTTAATTGATCAAACAGGGCGAAGTCATCGGTAAAGTCTTCAACGACTTTGCGAACGATCTTGGCGACTATTTGGAAATATTTGTCATCGGCTAGGGTTTCACTCGGATTCCATGCTTGTCCGGCCCGAGCCAAACCATTCAGTAAAACCCGTGCAGGGTTTTTTTTGTTGGCGAAAAAGCTGTTGTCCAGCACAGCGACTTTTAGCATGGGTATTTGCAAGCGTCCAAATAGCTCTTTCATGTGCACAGACAGTTGCGGATCATCCAAGATAAACTCAAACAGCATCGAAACTAGGTTGAGTGCATCGTTATCAACTTGATTTAGGGTTTTGTTTTCTAACTTGGCTTGCAGTGCGGCTTTTAAGGTATCGGTTGATACCTCAACTCCGTTTTGTTGCGTGAATTGTGTTTGCAATTGTCCAAGTGTGTCTGCCAGCTCTTGACTGGCGATTACCCCTGTTGGTTGCCCGCTGTTTTGGCTATTGCCATTACGAGCGGCGGTCTGAATAAATGGCGGCAAGAATGCGGTGTCGTTAAACAGTGAGCCAGCGCCCGTTTGTCCTGTTTGAGTCGGTCCTTGGGAAGGTGTTTGAGCTGTGCCTTGCAAAGCAGGGCCTTGGCTAGATTGGTAAAAAAGATTGCGTAAGGCTTCGAATGATTGAATTGGGTTGGAGGCATCAAACGGTTCGCTTCCGTCATGGGGTGAGCTACCGTATTGCCCTGATTGCCGACTTTGTTTTTGGGGTTTCTTGCTTTTGAGTTCAGGTAAAACGTTTGCCTGAATCAGTATGTGATTTAGCTCGATAAAGCATTCGGTTAAGTTGGCGATGACGTGTCGATCAAAGTGTTTGAGTACAATCAGCTTGCTGTTAATGTCCAGTTCGACTTTAGTCAGTGCGTTGCTAAACGACTGGCATAAAAATTTTGGATGAAACGGCACTTCGTCTTCGTCCAAGTGTTTGTTAAGCGTTTGGCAGCGTTCGATTAAAAAGCTGAGGTGTTCGCCCGCGTGATCTTTGATGCGGGTAATCATGGCCTCGTTGGCAACCAGTTCTTCTAGCTCGTCTTTGCGCAACAGCGAAAGTTCATCAAAGCTTACCTTGCCCGTCAGTAGTGGCGGTGCTTTAACCGCGCGCCAGCCTTGTTTAAATAAATTAAAAAAGTGCGCAATGATGTCGCTGCGAGACACTCGTACGGCCCGCATGGTTTCGAAATACGCTTGCTGTTGTGTGTTGCTGGTTGAGCGGTCGGCTTGGTCAAATAAGCTGTCGTCCGCTTTATTAAACGCGGTGTTAAGCAACGGAGTTACATACGCTTTGAATTGGTCGCACAAGTGATCGATCAAGCGTGGTGTTGATAGCCTAGTGACATCCAATTCAGGCGAAATGGGCTGAGCGTCGTCGTGATCCATGCCGATATCGTCTTTGTAAAACAGGTGAAAATGAGAGAGCGTTTTTTCGTTGTATCCTATCTAAGGCGTCTACTTTTTACTGTGAACCAAGACACGGCCAAATCGGCATGCTGGTGATGTCTGTGAGGCGTTTCACAATAAAAAAGCCCTGACGCTGGGGTCAGGGCTTAATCCAAAATTTCCTGTGTTGTTTTTCTATTCCTTAATTCTTCCGTGAGTTCATCCTTGCTGTGCCGGGCGAAGGCTTGTGATTTTTGTGGGTTTTTCGTTGGATTCGCATGCTGGAGCTTCAACCACTGCGTACGCGCAAAACCCCGATGTGCGAAGCGCGTATTTCACAACAAAGCCATTAATGCTTAATTCGCTATAACCGCGAAATTCAGCATGCAGTGGATTATAAATGCGCTGATGCATTAACGCGCTTGGGTTCAGTTTTAGCTGTGTTTTTAACGCTTGCTCTAATGCAGGTTGGGGCGTTGGCTCTAGGGTGACGTGGGTGAACGCGGGCTTGCTATTTAGCTTGACCATTGCCAGTTCCTTAGCGCGTTGTGCAGTGACACCTGTGTAATGTTCGTCATAGGTGGCGCGCAGGGCAAAGCTAATTTGTTTGTTGCTGCGGTCGTCACGTACCTTGGCAACAAGTAGATGGGCCATGGCATGAAGTGCGGTTTTGTCCTGTGACGGAACCGAATTGTGTGCGTGGGCGGATAACTGCATGTGTTCGCTCCAAGCTAAATTGGATGATTTCTGAGCTAATCCTAATCCAGATATGTGAAAGTGTTGGTAAGCAATTGTACAGTGTGCGCCAGTCGACGTTTTTTCGCTGTTTTTACGCAGTGGCGCACAGGGTAGCGGTGAAAAGTGTGATGTCCTTCAAAAGTTAGTTTGCATTGCTTCTGAAATCCGCTCGGTATTCACCGGGTGTCATGCCTACCCAAGTTTTAAAGCTGCGATGGAAACTGCGTGGCTCACTAAATCCCAATCGGTGGGCGATCTCTTGGATGGGCAGCTCGCTTTCCACTAACAGCTCCTTGGCTTGCTCTTGTCTGAGGTCGTCGAGCACTTGCTGATAACTGGTATCGAACTGCTGTAATTTGCGTTGCAAGGTGCGCTCGGTTAGGCCGAGGCGTTTGGCCACCATTTCTTTTCGCGGAATGCCTTCCAGTAATAACCCTTTAATGACGTTTTTGGTTTGCAGTGGCAAGGGTTGTTTTTGACTGATGTCCGCCATAAGGATTTCAGCGTGGCTTTCTAAGGTTTTTAGTAACTGAGCATCAGGCTGGCGCATGGGCAGGCTTAATAGATAGTCGTCTATGATTAAGCAATTACACGGCGCACTAAATTTTATGGGGCAGCGAAATGTGGCTTCGTATTGTTTGAGAATTTCATCTTTCGGCCTTGGGTGTTCAAGCCAAACTTGCTTGGGGCGACCGTCTGGGCGGTCTACCAAAAATCGTGCGAAATTAACCCAAGAGCCGAGCACGTTGTCGATCATATGCGTACGCACCAAGGGGTCAGTGTAGTTGCAGATCCAACGCATTTGGGTCATGCCGTCTTCCATTTCGGTGAATTCGGTGGTGCCCATGTCGCCGACTAGACCTTCGTAAGTGGGGGTTTTGCGTAGTGCTTCCAGTAGGCTGGTGCAGTTCATCACCATATAGCCTAAAACACTGTAAGAACCGGCTTGCACATAACGCGCGGTTTTTAAGCCAAAGCAGGGGTCGTTGGTCTTATCAATGAGATAGCGAATCAAACGTTGTAGTTCTTCACCCGTAATGCGTTTTACCTGATTCTCAAGTATGGCAGGATTGAGCTGTGTCTCGATGAGCGCTTGCTGTGAATTGATGCCTAAATCAGCTGCGGCTTTTAAATACTGAAGCGCAGCAGGTGTGGAAGCGTAACCCAGTTGGTTCATAGTGGTACATCGTCATTATTATTGTTGTAAACGTTCGGAAACGTTGTGCATGTCTACCCTGACGTCTGTCTTGTTTTGCCTGTCTTGATTTGATGGGCTCCTGGCATTTTCAGTCAGTGTATCCAAAAAAGACACTGTTAAGATACCGCTTAAATGGCATGACAGCAATGAACAGATTTGATTTAGGAATGAGGTAAGTATGCGTCGTTGGAATGGTTGGGGTGATGATAGTTTTTCGATGGCGACGCCAGCCAGCGGTTTAGCGTTTTTAAACGAAAAGGTCGCGCCCGGCTCAGTATTGCCTGATGCCGACTTGGCCGATGTGTGCGCGCAAGTACCTGAGTCGCGCTTGCCCCGTCACGATTTAATCATGACTGATGCACAGACCCGCGTGCGCCATGCTCGGGGGCAAAGCTTGCCCGACTGGTTAGCGATGCGCAGTGGTGATTTTGGTGTGTTTCCTGATGGGGTGGCGTTTCCCGAGTCCACGGAACAAGTTCAAGCCTTGTTGCAGTTTGCCTATGAACACGACTTTGATGTGATTCCCTATGGTGGTGGTACCAGTGTGGCGGGGCATATTAATCCGTTGACCAGTGACCGCGCGGTGTTGACCGTGGATATGGGTCATATGAATCAGCTTATGGAGCTGAACACTGAAAGCCAGATCGCCACATTTGGTGCCGGAACGCCGGGTCCGCAGTTAGAGGCTCAGTTGCGCGCTAAGGGCTATACTTTAGGGCACTTTCCGCAAAGTTGGGAACTCTCGACAGTGGGTGGCTGGGTGGCCAGTCGTTCTAGCGGGCAGCAGTCTTTGCGTTACGGACGCATCGAGCAAATGTTTGCAGGTTGTACCATGGTGACACCGCAAGGCCAGTTATTGGTGCCAACGATTCCGGCTAGTTCCGCGGGTCCAGACTTGCGTGAGGTTGTGCTGGGCAGCGAAGGGCGTATGGGTATCATCAGTGAAGTGCAGGTGCGCGTCACGCCATTGGCCGAAGAAGAAACATTCCACGCGGTTTTCCTTCCTAGTTTTGAACATGCTAAGCGTGCAGTACGGGCCATCGTACAAGCGAAAATTCCACTGTCTATGTTGCGCGTGTCCAACGGCACTGAAACAGAAACCCAGCTAAAACTGGCTGGACACGAAACCCTGATTAAATATTTAGAAACCTATTTATCGCTGCGCGGCTGTGGTCAGGGCAAATGTTTGCTGACTTTCGGCGTGACCGGCAACAAAGCGCAAAACGCACTATCACTCAAACAGGCGATGCGATGTTTGCGACGCGAAGGCGGAGTGCGAGGGCCTAAAATGATGGGTCGAAAATGGGCCGAGAATCGCTTTAAGTTTCCATATTTACGTGAAAACTTGTGGCTAGCAGGCTACGCCGTGGACACGTTCGAGACAGCAACCGATTGGGATAACGTCACGAACTTGATGAACGCCATGGAAGACGCGGTAAGAACCGCATTATCTGACGAAGGTGTTGTGCCACATGTTTATACACACTTGTCTCACATGTACACCCAAGGTTGTAGCATTTACACCACGTATGTTTACCCCAATGCCGCATCGTATGGTGAAACGCTAGCCCGCTGGCAAAAAATTAAACACGCCGCTAGCAGTGTGATTGCAAATGGACGTGCAACTATTTCTCATCAGCATGGTGTTGGTAAAGATCATGCGCCGTACTTACAAGCGGAGAAGGGCGCACTTGGTATAGAGTTGCTCAAACGTGTGGTCTCATTTTTTGACCCAAAACGTAAACTTAATCCTGGTACCTTGTTGCAGGATGACAACGAACACTAATTGCCATAAAGACAGGCCAAGTTCTGAGGCCTGTAATGTGAGAGAAAAATGGATACTTGGCTGAATACGCGCCAACAAACGCTTGCACAGATGCAGCAAAGCGAATCATGGGACATGCTGGTCATTGGTGGCGGCATTACAGGTGCGGGCATTGCTCGTGAAGTGGCGCGTCAAGGAAAACGAGTGCTGTTGATTGAGCAGCGCGATTTTGCATGGGGAACCTCAAGTCGTTCTTCTAAAATGGTTCACGGCGGGCTGCGTTATTTGGCGTCGGGTAATTTGAAGTTGACCAGTCACTCGGTGAAAGAGCGTGAGCGATTAATGAACGAAGCGCCTGGTTTAGTTGATTTAATGACCTACAGTTGGCCCCACTATAAAGGTCAATTTCCTGGGCCGAAAATCTTTAACTTACTGTTGTCAGTTTACGATCGTTTTGCTGGTCGTCGTTATCGAAAGTTTATGAAGCGTGAGCAAGCGCTTTTGGATTTACCCGGCATTCGTGAAGACGGTTTATTGGGTAGCACTCGTTTTGCGGATGCGGTCACCGATGACAGTCGATTGGTTATGCGCGTATTACGCGAAGCGGCTGCCGACGGCGCACACGTTATTAATTACTGTGAAGCCAGCGAGTTAATTCAAAATGCCGATGGGCAGGTGATCGGCGTAAAAGTAACGGATGTGGATGGTCAGCAAAGCTTTGATGTCAAGGCATCCGTAGTGGTAAGTGCAACCGGCGCTTGGGCTGATCGGTTCCGTAAACAATTGGGTGCGCAAGCTCAAATTCGTCCTTTGCGTGGCAGTCACTTGGTCGTGCCGGCGTGGCGCTTGCCGGTGGCGCAGTCCATTACCTTAAAACACCCAGAAGATGGTCGCAGCATGTTCATTTATCCGTGGGAAGGTATGACCGTAATCGGCACCACGGATCTAGATAACCCAGAAGTGAGCAAAACAGAGCCACGTATTGCGCAGCAAGAAGTCACTTACTTATTGCATGCGGCCAATACTCTATTCCCCGGCGCGCATTTAATTGAAGGCGATATTGTTTCGACCTTTGCTGGCGTACGCCCAATTGTGAGTAGCGGTGCGTTGAATCCTTCGGCAGAAAAACGCGACCACAGTATTTGGGATGACAAAGGTCTGGTGACCGTCAGTGGCGGTAAGCTCACCACCTTCCGTTTAATTGCGCTGGACGTTATTAAAGCCGCTGCGAAGTATTTACCAGATTTAGATTGGCGTGATCACGGCCAGTTTATTTTTGATGAGCAAGCTGCACAGCAACGAGATCAATCGCAGTTGTCTGCGTTAAGTAATCAAATGAAACGTCGTCTAGTCGGGTTTTATGGACGTGACATCGCTGCGTTGGGTGATGTTGCAAAAACCACGGGCTGGAGCCGAATTCCCGGTACGCATACCTATTGGGCTCAGTTGGCTCATGCCGCAGCCAGTGAAAAAGTTCAGCACCTAGACGACTTGTTGCTGCGTCGTACGCGAATCGGTTTGTTCTTACCCATGGGTGGCTTGGGCTTTAAGTTGAGCATTCAACAAATGTGCGAGCCGCTACTGAACTGGTCAGAACAACAATGGCAAAACGAATGGACGCGTTACGAGCAAATTTGGCGTGATGCCTATGGCTTGCCCATCGCACGTGCTGCCGTAAAACAAAACAACAATAACATCGAACATACTCCCGCCTCAGAGATGAGCGTTAGCACAGTTTAACGCAGCTTAATGCACTGAATACCGAACGCGCCCGCGTTCGGTTATCTCAGGAGGGAGGTCAGTATTCTGAGAGAAATATGCAGCAAGATTACATATTGTCCATTGATAACGGAACGCAAAGTATCCGTGCCTTGTTATTCGATTTAACTGGACAGCTTGTCGCCAAAGGCAAGGTCGAAATCGAACCTTACTTTTCTAAAAAGCCCGGTTGGGCAGAACAAGAACCCGAATATTACTGGACCTGTTTAGGGGAAGCCTGTCAAAAGCTCTGGGCGTCTACCGACATCAAGCCAGAACAGGTGCGAGGTGTTGGTCTCACCACGCAGCGGGGGACAGTGATTAATCTTGATGCTAAAGGTAAACCGTTGCGTCCCGCCATTATTTGGTTAGACCAGCGACAAGCCCGTATCGAAAAGCCAATTCGTGGCTTATGGGGCTTGGCGTTTAAGTTGTTAGGTTTGCAAGATGTGGTCAATGGTTTTTTAACCAAGGCGCAAGGACCGTGGATCGAACAAAATCAGCCAGATGTTTGGCAAAACACCCATAAATTTCTGCTGCTTTCTGGCTATCTCACTTATCGCTTAACCGGTGAATACAAAGACAGTACTGGCTGCACGGTTGGCTATTTACCATTCGACTACAAACACCATAAGTGGGCTGGAAAAAACGACTGGAAATGGCAGGTGGGCAGTATTACCGAAGCCATGCTGCCAGAGCTGGTCGCGCCGGGTGATTTACTTGGCTACATGACCGAAGAAGCAGCACGGCATACTGGTTTGCTAGTAGGTACACCGTTAATTGCGGCTGCTTCTGATAAAGCCTGTGAAGTGCTGGGAAGCGGTGGTGTTGACCCGCACGTTGCCTGTTTAAGTTATGGCACCACGGCCACTATTAATACCACCAACGAAAAATACGTCGAACCCATTCGCTTTATTCCACCGTATCCAGCGGCGATTCCTAAAGCTTACAACACCGAAGTAATGATCTATCGCGGATTTTGGATGGTGAGTTGGTTTAAAAAACAATTTGGTTTACGAGAACAACAAATTGCCGATGAAAAAGGCGTTGCGCCTGAAGCATTGTTTGATGAGTTGGTGAATTCGGTTCCGGCCGGTTCCATGGGATTGATGTTACAACCCTATTGGTCGCCCGGCACGCGAGTGCCAGGCCCAGAAGCAAAAGGTGCGGTCATCGGTTTTGGTGATGTGCATGCGCGCGCGCATTTGTACCGCGCTATTTTAGAAGGTCTCGCCTACGGCTTGCGCGAAGGTAAAGAACGTATCGAACAGCGCAGTGGGGTGCCCATTACAAAACTGCGCATCAGTGGCGGTGGCTCACAAAGCGACGCCGCCATGCAACTCACCGCAGATATCTTTGGATTGCCCGCCGAGCGACCAAGCACCTATGAAACATCAGGTTTAGGTGCGGCCATTAACGTGGCGGTTGGTTTAGGTGTGTTTGATTGCTACCGCGAAGCCATTAAAACCATGACATCAGTAGGCGATGTGTTTGAACCGGATTTTCAAACCAGCAAATTGTACGATCGTTTGTATCGGGATGTGTATTTGAAAATGTACCGCCAGTTACAGCCGTTGTATAAATCCATACGGGATATTACTGGGTACCCCAAATAATCCTGTAGTACCGAGCTGTACCTTTTGTGTAGGACCGAGTCATGCTCGGGTAAACGGAAGGGGGTTCTTTTATCGCCAGCTCGGCTCGGACCGCAGGGCTGGCTTCCACACTTTCAAAACTTGATCTAAATCAATTTACCTCTGCCAGCAATGCCCCCAAATAAGAATGGTTATTAACTGGAAAATTTATCGAAACCTCACCTGACTTGAGTCAACTTTTGAAGCCAAGTTGTCCTACTTGAGCCGACCACCCTTACATATACTCCCTAGCCATAACGTCCTGATTTGAAAAGGAGTCCCTATGTCTCAGCTATCTCAAGGTGATGGTGCAAACAACATGAGCCGCAAAAGCGAATTGCAGCTGTTTGTTATTTTGACCGCCATCGTGATCCCTGCATTGGCCGTTGCCGGTATTGCCGCGTATGGCTTTTTTGTTTGGATCTACCAAATGTTTGCAGGTCCACCAAGCGTTTAACCGGCATAGAAAAACAATAAGGCCCTAGATCCATCATGTCCGCTGTTAAATCCGCTTCCAACGTGCAGCATAGTCGTCGCAGCTTCTTTCGTGGTCGACGCCAAGCTGCTTCTCCAGCAAGACCGCCTTGGTCATTGTTAGAAGATCAGTTCGTCGATCTGTGTGAACGCTGTGATAAATGCGTAAAAGCGTGTGAAGAAAATATTCTTGTGCGCGGCGATGGTGGTTTTCCCGAAATCAATTTCAGCTTAGGTGAGTGCACGTTTTGCGAAGCGTGCGTGAACCAATGTCCTTCAGGTGCGCTAAACAAAGCGCAGGTCGAAACACCTTTTTCTCACACCCTAAGCATCACAGATGAGTGCTTTAGTAAAAAAGGCATTGTGTGTCAGACCTGCAAAGACGAATGCGAAGCCCGTGCAATTAAGTTGGTTTGGAGTTCGTCCATACCTGTACCTGAAATCGATCAGGATGCGTGTACCGGATGCGGTGCTTGCATTTCGGTTTGCCCAAATTCATCCATCAGTTTGAAAACTGAATAACCAGTAAGGGGTTGTTCTCGATGAAAGATAAGACCATTCAGCAACATGCAAACCCAACACAAGACGAAGTGCATATCAGCAGTTTTATTGTGTATAGCAAGCCCGATGCGTTCGCTAATGTGGCTCAGGCGTTGCGCTTTACCCAAGGGGTAGAAGTGCACGCAGAAGATCCCGCTGGAAAATTTGTTGTCACCATCGAAGGCGATAGCAGTAAACGTATTTTGGATGTCGTAGAAAACATTGGTCGTATTCCGGGCGTATTCAACACCGCCATGGTGTATCACCAATCAATCGACGCCAGTGCCGCCGACGAAGATGCAGAAGAGTTTGGCATTCGTGTTGTGGTACCAACCGACGACAACCCTGAATTAAATCAAGTTACGCATTAATGACAGTGCGTAGAATGACCCTACATAAAAAAGTTTAACGAATCAGATAATTAAAACTCTTCGGAGGAATGCCATGAAGCTAACTCGTCGAGACGTCATCAAGGCTCAGGCTGCTGCAACCGCAGCCACCGTAGCTGGCGTATCTTTGCCCAGTGCTGCAAGTAACATCATTACTTCCAGCGAAAAAAATCAACTGACATGGTCTAAGGCACCGTGCCGTTTTTGTGGTACGGGCTGTAGTGTCAGCGTTGCCACAAAAGATGGTCGCGTGGTTGCTACCCATGGTGACGTTAAGGCCGAGGTAAACAAAGGTCTTAACTGTGTTAAAGGTTATTTCCTTTCTAAAATCATGTACGGCCGTGACCGTTTGACCAAACCGTTATTGCGTAAAACCAACGGTAAGTACGATAAAAATGGTCAATTCACCGAAGTGTCTTGGGATGAAGCCTTCGACGTAATGGCTGAAAAATTTAAAAAGGCATTAAAAGAAAAAGGACCAACAGGCGTCGGCATGTTTGGTTCTGGTCAATGGACCGTATGGGAAGGTTATGCAGCAGTTAAACTGTATAAGGCAGGCTTCTTATCAAACAATATTGATCCTAACGCACGCCACTGTATGGCGTCAGCGGTAGGTGGCTTCATGCGTACCTTTGGTATTGACGAACCAATGGGTTGTTACGATGACTTTGAAGCGGCGGATGCATTCGTGCTTTGGGGTTCAAACATGGCAGAGATGCACCCCATTTTATGGACGCGCTTAACCGATCGTCGTTTAAGTAATCCTCATGTAAAAGTGGCTGTGCTGTCTACATTTGAACATCGTTCTTTCGACTTGGCAGATATCCCCGGAATTTTTAAACCGCAAACTGACTTGGTGCTGTTGAATGCCATCGCAAACTACATCATCAAAAAAGGTGCGGTGAATAAAGACTTCGTTGGTAAGCATGTTAACTTCCGCGAAGGTGTTACCGATATCGGTTACGGTCTGCGTCCAGAGCACGAGCTGCAGAAAAAAGCGAAAAACGCCGACAAAGCTGGTGGTTCTACCGAAATTGATTTCGAGCGTTTTGCAAAATTCGTTGAGCCGTACACATTGGAATACGCCGAAAAAATGTCCGGTGTACCCGCACGTACTATCGAAAAAATTGCCAAACTTTATGCTGACCCAAATACCAAAGTTATGTCACTTTGGACCATGGGTACCAACCAACACACCCGTGGTGTTTGGGTAAACAACCTGTTGTACAACATCCACTTGTTGACCGGCAAAATTGCAGAGCCAGGTAACAGCCCATTCTCATTGACTGGTCAGCCTTCTGCTTGCGGTACTGCCCGCGAAGTAGGCACGTTTGCTCACCGTCTGCCAGCGGACATGGTGGTTAAGAATCCAAAGCACCGTGCCATGGCAGAAAAAATCTGGAAACTGCCAGAAGGCATTTTGAATGCCAAGCCGGGTGCGCACGCGGTTCAACAACACCGTGATCTGAAAGACAGCAAAATCAATGCGTACTGGGTGCAGGTAAATAACAACATGCAAGCAGCACCAAACATGAACGAAGAAGGTTTGCCGGGTTACCGTAACCCAGACAACTTCATCGTAGTGTCTGATGCATACCCAACGGTTACCGCCGAAGCCGCTGACTTGATTCTGCCAACCGCTATGTGGGTAGAAAAAGAAGGTGCCTACGGTAACGCAGAGCGTCGTACTCAGTTCTGGCATCAATTAGTCAATGCACCGGGTGAAGCTAAGTCTGACCTGTGGCAGTTGATGGAATTCTCCAAGCGCTTCACCACAGACGAAGTCTGGCCAAAAGAAGTGTTAGACCAAAACCCAGGTTACAAAGGCAAAACCTTGTTTGACGTGTTATACGCAAACGGCAACGTGAACAAATTCCCGTTGGATCAAATCAGCAAAAAACACGAAAACCAAGAATCCAAAGCGTTTGGCTTCTATGTGCAAAAAGGTTTGTTCGAAGAATATGCTGCCTTTGGTCGCGGCAAAGCCCACGACTTGGCACCATTCGATCGCTATCACGAGGAGCGCGGTTTGCGCTGGCCAGTGGTTGATGGCAAAGAAACCAAGTGGCGCTTTAAAGAAGGTTCTGACCCTTATGTGAAAGCAGGCACAGGCTGGGAATTCTATGGCAAGCCAGACGGCAAAGCGGTGATCTTCGCACTGCCATATGAGCCAGCACCTGAAGAACCCGATGCTGAATACGACATGTGGTTAAGCACAGGCCGTGTACTGGAACATTGGCACTCTGGCTCTATGACGCAGCGTGTTCCCGAGTTGTATCGCGCCGTGCCAGATGCCGTTTGCTACATGCACCCAGACGACGCCAAAGCGCGCGGCATGCGTCGCGGTGACGAAGTGCGCATCATCAGTCGTCGTGGCGAAATCAAAACGCGCGTCGAAACCCGAGGCCGTAACAAGCCGCCAAAAGGTTTGGTGTTTGTGCCATGGTTTGATGCCAGTCGCTTAATTAACAAGGTTACGTTGGATGCAACCGATCCAATCTCTAAGCAGACTGACTTCAAAAAATGCGCTGTGAAATTGGTTAAGGCATAAGGGGGACGCGACATGAAAACCATTAAAATGATGTTAGCCGGTGGTTTAGTGCTGGCCGCTGTGTTCGCACTGGCAGAGCCACAAGTAGCGACCCTGCGTGGTAGCTCACCTCTGAATCAAGAAGGTGACACACCGCCCATGCCATCGGTGATTAACAAAGACCTGCGCCAAGCCCGCGCTTATCCGCAACAGCCACCTGTGGTGCCACACACCATCGAAGGGTACCAAGTGGATAAAAACTACAACAAGTGCTTGAGCTGCCACTCGCGTAAAACGGCCGAAAAATCTCAAGCAGTCGCTGTGAGTGTGACCCATTACATGAACCGCGACGGCGAGTTCTTAGCTGAGGTAACGCCTGCTCGTTATTTCTGTACTCAGTGCCATGTAAGCCAGTTGGATTCCGAACCTTTGGTTGAAAACGACTTTATCGACATGGACCACCTGATGAAGAAAGACAAATAAAAAGGGTAGGTGCTTATGAAAAAGTTAGTTGATGTGGGTAAGCAGATGCTGGCGATTTTTCGCCGCCCTGCGGTCCATTTGTCCTTTGGCTTTCTTGCATTGGGTGGCTTCGTTGCTGGTGTGATTTTCTGGGGTGCATTTAACACCGCCATGGAATACACCAACACCGAAGAGTTCTGTGTAAGTTGTCACGAAATGCGGGAAAACGTGTTTGAAGAATTGAAGTCTACAATTCACTACTCAAACCGTTCTGGTGTGCGTGCTATCTGTAGCGACTGTCACGTACCACATAATTGGACTGATAAAATTGCTCGTAAAATGCAAGCTTCTAAAGAGGTTTGGGGCAAAATCTTCGGCACCATTAATACACCAGAAAAATTCGAAGCCAAACGCCGCGAATTGGCCGAGCACGAATGGGCGCGCTTGAAATCCAATGACTCACTGGAGTGTCGTAACTGTCACAACTTTGATTCCATGGACTTCACTCGTCAAAGCCAGCGTGCCGCCAACATGCACTCCAGTGCACTGGCAGCGGGTGAGAAGACCTGTATTGATTGTCATAAGGGTATTGCACATAGGTTACCGGATATGACAGGTGTACCGGGTTACGAACACTAGAACCTAATTGCGTCGCTGGGACTTTGTTGAATTATTTTTCGCGGTTGTCATTTATAACGGCATAAAATCCGCCCGCTCAAAATAATTCGCCTCGTCCCAGTTTCCTCATAGACGGTTCTAGATATTACTGAGCAACTGTGGGGTAGTCGAAACGCTCCTGGTGGGGGAAGGAGTTTTCGCTTCGTCCCAGTCTCGGTTCTAGCCCTTCAAAACCCAATCAGAGTAATCTGGTTGGGTTTTTTGTTTGATGCCCATCAAGACCTTTTGCGCTGATTCTGGTTTAATGGCCCAATCATAAAAAACCGTATTTTCGCAAGGCCAATAGAAAGAGGGCGCTATGGGTAACCACGCTGCAAAAGAATTTAAACCGCTGAATATCGCTGTATTAACGGTTTCAGATACCCGTACAGACCAAACCGATACCTCAGGCAAATACCTAGTCGAAGCGCTACAAGCTGAAGGCCACCGCTTCGAAGACAAGCTCATTGTCAAAGACGACATCTACCAGATCCGCGCCATGGTCTCCGCATGGATCGCCGCACCCGAAGTGCAAGTCATCCTTGTCACCGGCGGCACTGGCTTCACCAGCCGCGACTCCACGCCCGAAGCCGTTAAACCGCTGCTAGACAAAACCATCGAAGGCTATGGCGAACTGTTCCGCTACCTGTCCTACAGCGATATTGGCACCTCCACCGTGCAGTCTCGCTCGTTCGCTGGCTTAGCCAACAACACCTTAGTGGTCTGTATGCCGGGTTCCACTGGTGCATGTACATTGGCATGGGAAGGCATCCTAAAAGAACAACTGGACGCCCGCCATCAGCCATGCAACTTCGTGCCGCACCTAGAAAACGACGGCCCATGTTGCGACCCCCGTGGCTAATGTCGCAGCCAGCGAACGATACGCAACCCATAAACACGAAAGGCGCTCAATGAGCGCCTTTCGTGTTTATAGGGGGTTAAGTGCCAGCATGTCCATGGGGCTTGTCGTCCCCGCAAAGTGTTCGCCTAAAACGTGTGTGTAAATTTGAGTAGTGCTTACATCTGTATGTCCCAGCAACTCCTGAACGGTACGGATATCCTGACCTGTTTTGAGAAGCTGAGTTGCAAATGAATGCCGAAACGTATGGCAATTAATTCGTTTGTCGAAAATCTTGGCTTTATTCACGGCGATTTTCAAAGCCTTTCTGGGGGCAGACTCGTGTAGGTGATGCCGACACAATTGCCCAGTAATAGGGTGGTTGCACAAACTTGTAGAGGGAAAAATAAACATCCAAGCCCGCTCTTTATATGCATTTGGATATTTGCGACCTAAAGCACTCACTTATCCTTAGTCCACTCCCATAAAGTAGCGAAAATATAAGCTGATACTGTTCGTTCATATGATAAATAATGGACGAAACCTCCTCAGGTGAAAGCACACAGGGCAAACGTCGGCCTTGTTTAGCATGCTGGAAACCAAGCTCTCCTAAAGGGTTTTTCAAAAATTGGTTGTATAGATAGGCAAGAGCATTGAGGGCTGATTTTTGAGTATTGATCGCCACATGCCGTTCGTTAGCCAAATAGTCTAAAAATCGAACTACTTCTGTGTCGCCCATTTCTGACGGGTGTTTCAACTTATGAAAGCGGATGAAAAATTTAATCCAATACAGGTAGGTCTTCTCGGTTCTTAGGCTATAGCCGCCTAAGCGTAAAGTCGTGCGAATATCATTTAAAAATGGGCTTTTAGGCATTGTTTTCACTCCTTGAAATACTGTTGAAATATACAGTTAATTTGTCAGGAGGCAACTACTATTCTCGTTTTGTTGGAATTAAGGACTCGCTTTGGCTGGCGGAAAAATAAAAACTACTTCAAAATCAGGCGGTTAAAAATGCGGTCTGGAGAAATTACGAGACCGTCGAAATAAGAATAACGAGCCAGCTCGTTTTCATTGCGCCTAATACGCCAAGAAAATGTAAAAGTTCATTTAAATCAGAAGGCTATAGCTTTTTTGGTGGGTGGGGCGAAGTGACAAAACGAGAAGGCGCACGATTAAAATGTTATGTGTTTGAAAATGGGATGGAGTAAGTTTGCTAGTTTATCTTTCAAAATTGACGTTGTCTAAAGCCATACTGTGGTGCTATTTGATATGGTATTTGGTAACAGTATATTTTTATTTTGATGCATCCCCTTGGATATGGTTAAACTCTTTGGGTATCAGTGCAATCATCGGGATAGCCCTTCTT
>JBFHVZ010000024.1:0-24388 GCA_041589295.1 Pseudomonadales bacterium | reverse complement strand
GCCGACCCAGTGCAACAGGATCGCAGCACTGCCGGTGGCGAGTACCAATTTGCGTTGGTCGCGACGACCTTCACGCATGGCTTTGAATTGACGGTAGGCACTGAATAAATAAAGTACAGCGGCGAAAATCGAGAACAACTGAGCCATTTTATTGTATTTCCAGATGCTGAGTGACTGGCTTCTTATCGTACTGGTTAGGGTACTGCATGGGCCTGAAACAGGTTCGACGTAAAACCCGAAGATTGGACGGGTGACCAGAGGTCGGATGAATTATTCACAGACGCCATATATAATGCGCCCAATTGTGCACCCAGAGACACCGGTTGTATAGGGCGAATCAGCCGCTACACGACGGAGGTCAAGTCGACTATAGAGATGGCACCCCATGTTTGAGAGTTTACAGGATCGTTTGAACGGCGCGTTGCGCGCCATCAGCGGCAAAGCCAAAATCACCGAAGACAACATCAAAGGCACCTTGCGCGAAGTACGCATGGCCTTACTAGAAGCCGATGTTGCCTTACCTGTGGTGAAAGAATTCACCAATCAAGTGAAAGAACGCGCCGTTGGCAGCGAAGTGCTGAAAAGCCTGTCCCCTGGTCAAGCCTTCCTTAAAATTGTTCACGAAGAACTACAAGCCGTCATGGGTGAAGCCAACGAAGGCTTAAACCTCGCGACGCAACCGCCGGCGATAATCCTGATGGCGGGTCTACAAGGTGCTGGTAAAACCACCACCGTGGCCAAGCTGGGTAAATTCTTAACCGAGCGTGAAAAGAAAAAGGTCATGGTGGTGTCTGCCGACGTTTACCGTCCGGCGGCGATCAAACAGCTGGAAACCTTGGCTAATGAAGTGGGTGTGCAATTCTTCCCATCCGACGTATCGCAAAAACCCATTGATATTGCCAAGGGCGCCATCGCTGAAGCCAAAAAGCAGTTTGCCGATGTACTGATTGTCGATACCGCTGGTCGTCTGGCTGTCGACGAAGAAATGATGGGCGAAATCAAAGACCTGCATGCGGCAATCAAGCCCATTGAAACCCTGTTTGTGGTTGACGCCATGACAGGTCAAGACGCGGCCAATACAGCAAAAGCCTTTAACGAAGCCCTGCCGCTGACCGGTGTGGTACTGACCAAGGCCGATGGTGATGCCCGTGGTGGTGCCGCGCTGTCTGTACGCCAAATCACAGGTAAGCCGCTTAAGTTCTTGGGTATGGGCGAAAAGACCGATGCGCTGGAGCCTTTCCACCCTGACCGAGTGGCCTCACGTATTCTCGACATGGGTGACGTACTGACCCTGATCGAAGAAGCCGAACGCAAGATCGACAAAGAAAAAGCCGACAAACTTGCTAAGAAAATCCAAAAAGGCAAAGGCTTCGACCTCGAAGACTTCCGTGACCAATTGCTGCAAATGAAAAACATGGGCGGCCTTATGGGCATGATGGATAAACTGCCGGGCATGGGCAAACTGGGTGCGGCGGCAGATCAAATGGGCGCAGCCGAAAAGCAGCTTGGCCAGACCGAAGCCATCATTAATTCCATGACACCGGACGAGCGTCACTTCCCAGACAAAATCAACGGCTCCCGCAAAAAGCGCATCGCAGCGGGTTCTGGTACCACCATTCAAGACATCAATCGTGTGTTGAAGCAGCACAAGCAAATGCAAAAGGTCATGAAAAAAATGACCGGCAAAGGCGGCATGCGCAAAATGATGAACGCCATGAAAGGTATGCCAGGAATGGGTGGTCCGGGCGGCGGTGGCCCAGGTGGGATGCCGCCTATGGGTGGTATGGGCGGCGGAATGCCTCCCTTCAAATAGGGCCTAGCTTGCTAGCCCTAACTGCGTTGAAACGATCTTTTATCTCAGTCATTTATTACGTATAAACTCCTTCGCTAAAAGATCGTTCCGCCTTGTTATGCCGTCGCCGCAGACGGTTTTGCCCAAGTCGTCCGACCCCTGACTTCCGACTGCAAACAAGCCTTCCATCCCCAGATCACTTCCTATACAATACGCGCCCCTTATGGTGTATGAGGTCATTAGACCCCATGCAGTAATGAACGGCGAGTGATACCAAAACCCGCCCTTAGAAAGAGAAGACTGTCGCATGGTAGTTATTCGATTAGCTCGTACGGGCTCTAAAAAACGTCCTTTTTACCACCTATCTGTAGCGGACCAGCGTTTCCCACGCGACGGTCGCTTCATTGAGCGTGTGGGTTTCTTTAACCCAGTTGCTAAAGGTCAAGAAGAGCGTTTGCGTGTTGACCTAGAACGAGTTGAATACTGGATCAGCAAAGGCGCTCAGCCTAGCGATCGCGTTGCTGTACTGTTGAAAGAAGCTAAAAAAGCTTAATTCGCACTCGGCAATTTTGGTAATAAGACGGCCTTTGAAACACACTAATGAGTAAAACCCCCGAAAATTTAACCGTGATCGGCAAAGTGTCGGGTGTTTATGGTGTGAAAGGCTGGGTGAAGGTGTATAGCCACACCGACCCCATGGAGAATATCTTCTCCTACGGCGACTGGATCATGCATGTCAATGGTCAATGGAAGCCGGTAAAAGTGCGAGATTGGCGTCGTCAGGGTAAGGGCTTAGTGGCCGCCCTAGACAACTGCGAAGACCGCGATGTGGCACAACAGACTTATTGTCAGAAAGACATTCTGATTTTTAAAGATGTATTGCCACAAGCCGAAGATGGCGAGTTTTATTATCACCAATTAGAGAATTTATTGGTGAAAACCACAGACGATGTGGTACTCGGCAAAATCGACTACCTTTTTAACACAGGTAATAACGACGTACTCGTCGTGAAGCCTTGTAAAGAAAGTGTCGATGGTCGAGAGCGCTGGTTGCCCTACACAGATGACTGTGTAAAGGACATCAATATGAGCGAAGGCATCGTCAAAGTTGATTGGGACCCGGAGTTCTAATCATGCAGTTTGGCATCATCTCAATCTTTCCAGAGATGTTCCAAGCTCTTACCGAGCAAGGCGTCTGCGGACGTGCGGTAAGTAAAGGTTTGGTGGGTATACATTGTTGGAATCCTCGCGATTTCACCTTTGATCGACACCAAACTGTGGATGACCGACCTTACGGTGGTGGTCCAGGCATGGTGATGAAGCCCGAGCCGCTGAAGTTGGCTATCGAAGCCGCCAAGGCAAAACTGGGAACCGACAGCAAAGTAATTTATCTGTCTCCACAGGGTCAGCAGTTGACTCAACGCGGAGCAGAAACCCTAGCTAACGAAGGTCGTAACCTGATCTTTCTGGCGGGGCGCTACGAAGGGGTAGACGAGCGTCTGATTAAGACGATGGTGGACGAAGAATGGTCCATCGGCGACTACGTCCTCAGTGGCGGGGAACTGGCAGCCATGGTGATGATGGACTCCATTATCCGACTGGTTCCAGGGGTGTTAGGGCACGACCTAAGTGCCGTTGAAGATTCATTCGTCGACGGTTTATTAGATTGCCCACACTACACCAGACCGGAAGTTTACGAAGGTATGAGTGTGCCCGACGTATTACTCAGTGGTGATCACGCAAAAATTAAAAACTGGCGTTTAAAGCAAGCGCTGGGGCGGACCTGGCAACGTCGGCCAGATCTGTTAGCGAAAAGGCAGCTTAGCGAAAGTGAAGAAGCCCTTTTGCAAGAGTTTAAACGTGAAGTTCAAGATCCAAGTGATACTTGAACCTATCCGTAACATTTAGGAGCTAGTCATGAGCAGCAAAAACAAAATCATCCAGGCTATCGAGTCTGCACAGCTGAAAAGCGATGTACCTGAGTTCGGCGCCGGTGATACCGTAGTTGTACAGGTTAAAGTAAAAGAAGGTAACCGTGAGCGTCTTCAGGCATATGAAGGTGTTGTAATCGGTAAGCGTAACCGCGACCTGAACTCTGCTTTCACTGTTCGTAAGATCTCTAACGGTGTTGGCGTTGAGCGTACTTTCCAAACTCACTCTCCACTGATCGACAGTGTAGAAGTGAAACGTCGCGGTGACGTTCGCAAAGCGAAACTGTACTACCTGCGTGAGCGTTCTGGTAAGTCTGCACGTATCAAAGAAAAATTATCTAAGTAATCTTTCTTGTACGATGCTTGTGAAGAGCGGTAAGTCTGCAGCTCTTCACAGAATCATAAAGAGAAGTTGTCTAAGTAATTCGCTACTAGCAACGTTTCTTTGGTCGGACGTCTGGTGTCAGACGTCCGACGCAAAAAGCCCGCCCTGTGAATGTTTTTACACGCTCACAAGACGGGCTTTTTTGTGCCTGCTAATTTGTAACACATCAACCGTGTTGGGCCGGCTCTCACAACCAAGGCATCAAGGCTGGAACTTCCTGCAAACTTAATGTTCTAATGCCTCCCTGACATTGCACGACGAATCTCGACAACAGGTGAATTTATGAGAGTTGCAACCCTGCTGAGCCTTGTGGCCGCAGCCTGTATGACTGTTTCAGTTCAGGCCGCCGAACCATCCACGGCGCAGTCCGCAGAAGAAACCATTGCCAAAGCCCTTGCGGCGGCACGCCCTGATCTAATTGTTCAGAATGCAACTCAAGTTGAGGGCCAAGCACTGTACGAAGTAGAGCTAACCTCAGGGGACGTGTTGTATGCCACGCCCGATGGACAGTTCTTCGTTTATGGTTCTTTGTTTCAGGCGCAGCCGGGACAATTGGTTAATCTCACCGCTAAGCGCAATGATGAAAAGCGCTTAAAGCTGCTGACTTCACTGGAAGACAAAGATCTAGTGTCCTACCAAGCGAAAGGTGAAGAAAAGGCTGTCATCAAAGTGTTTACCGATATTGATTGTGGATACTGCCGCAAACTGCACCGCGAAGTCCCACGCTTAAACGAACTGGGTATCACGGTTCAGTACTTGGCCTACCCACGTGCAGGTGTTTACCAAGATGCAGCTCGCACTCAGTACACGGGTTCATACAAAAAAATTAAATCCGTATGGTGTGATGATGATCGCGCCGCTGCCATGACCAAGGCAAAGGCCACAGGATTCATTAAAGAAAACCTGAAGTGCGAAGCGCCTATTGAAGCCCATCTTGCATTGGGCGAGCAATTTGGTGTTCGCGGCACGCCTGCCATCGTCATGCAAAATGGCGAGTTGGTGCCGGGTTACATGCCCGCTGACGAGTTGGCGAAAAAGCTAGGGTTGTAATCTTACGTTTCGAGTAGCTAGAGGCTTGACGCCGGAAGCAGGAAGTAAAATCATTCTGACCAGCTTCCAGCTTCCAGCTTCCAGCTTCCAGCTTCCAGCTTCCAGCTTCCAGCTTCCAGCTGCGCTTATTCCCCTCCTATATTCTTCCTTTCTGTGGTACATTTAGCCCCCATTTTTTGGGCGTTTCAGACAACATCACTTGATTAGCTGTGATTGGAACGTGACTAGAACAATAAGCGGAGATTCGGCTTTGAAACCGTTGAAAGTAGGTATTTGTGGATTGGGCACCGTTGGCGGTGGCACCTTCAATGTACTCACCGGCAATGCTGCGGCGATTACTCGTCGTGCTGGCCGTGAGATTACGGTAGAGCAAGTGGCTACCCGTCATGACAACCCAGCCTGTGACACCAGTAATACCAACGTCACTGACGACATCTTTGCTGTAGCAAACAACCCAGAAATCGACGTCATCGTTGAATTGATCGGCGGCTACGATGTAGCGCGCGAATTGGTACTAAAAGCCATCGAGAATGGTAAGCACGTTGTAACCGCCAACAAAGCACTGATCGCTGTTCACGGCACCGAAATTTTTGCCGCTGCGAAAAAAGCCGGTGTAACTGTGGGATACGAAGCCGGTGTTGCCGGTGGTATTCCTGTTATCAAAGCGGTTCGCGAAGGTCTAGCAGCCAACAACATCAACTGGTTAGCAGGCATCATCAACGGCACTGGTAACTTCATCCTTACCGAAATGCGCGACAAAGGCCGCGACTTCGCCGACGTATTAAAAGAAGCCCAAGAACTGGGTTACGCCGAAGCCGATCCTACCTTTGACGTAGAAGGCATCGACGCTGCCCACAAGCTAACCATTTTGTCTTCCATCGCATACGGCATCCCACTGCAGTTCGACAACTGTTTTACCGAAGGTATCAGCAAAATCACCCGCGAAGACGTCGAATACGCCGAAGAGCTGGGCTATCGCATCAAACATTTGGGTGTGAGTGCGCGCAGTGAAAAGGGTATCGACCTTCGTGTGCACCCAACCCTGATTCCAGAATCCAACATGATCGCCAAGGTCGATGGTGTGATGAACGCCGTAGCGCTTAACGGCGATGCCGTTAAAGACACCTTGTTCTGTGGTCCAGGTGCGGGTGCAGGCCCAACCGCCTCTGCGGTGGTGGCAGACATCATCGACATCGCCCGTGGCATCGAAGTAGAACCACTGGCATTTAACACCTTAGAAAACACCAAAGTACTGCCAATCGAAGAAGTTGAAACCTGCTACTACCTGCGCATGCAAGCGCAAGATAAGGCCGGTGTACTGGCAAACATCGCCACTATTTTGAGTAAGAAAGGCATCAACATCGAAGCCATTATTCAGAAAGAGCCAAAAGAAGGCGAAACCCTAGTGCCGATGATTATGTTGACGCACAAGGTACTGGAAAAAACCATGAACGAAGCCATCGCCGAAATCGAAGCCTTGGCCGAAATCAATGGTGGTGTTACCCGCATTCGTGTTGAACACCTAAACTGACGGTGTTATCGCCGCTATTTATTGCGATAGCGGCAATCTAAACCGCCATAGCTATGCGGCGAATGCTTAAAGAATTTAAATTTGACCTGTAATTACAGGACTAAAAAAATGATGAAATACATTTCTACTCGCGGTAATGCACCCGAGCTAACTTTCGAAGATGTGCTGTTAACCGGTTTGGCAGAAGACGGCGGTCTGTACGTACCAAAAGACGTACCGACTTATAGCAAAGCCGAAATCGCCGCCATGCGCGATCTTTCTTATGCCGAACTGGCGCACAAAATTATCTACCCATTCGTAGAAGGTTGCGTAGACAGTGATGCATTAAAAAACATCGTAGAAGAAGTTTACGGTGGCTTTGGTCACAAAGCCGTTGCGCCATTGCAACAGATCGACCACAACGAATACGTGCTAGAACTTTTCCACGGGCCGACTTTGGCGTTTAAAGATTTTGCACTGCAAACTCTGGGTCGTTTGTTGGATTACGTATTAGAAAAGCGTCATGAAAAAGTGGTTATCATGGGCGCAACTTCTGGCGACACCGGCTCTGCTGCTATCGAAGGCACAAAAGCTTGCCGCAATGTGGATATCTTTATTCTGCATCCAAACGGCAAAGTCTCTGAAGTACAACGCCGTCAGATGACAACCGTGAAAGGCGATAACATTCATAACATCGCCATCGAAGGTAACTTTGACCAAGCACAAGACATGGTTAAAGCCAGCTTTGGTGATCAAGCCTTCTTGCGCGGCGAACGCAAACTGGTAGCCGTAAACAGCATCAACTGGGCGCGCATCATGTCCCAGATCGTTTACTACTTCTATTCTGCATTAAACCTAGGTGCGCCAGAACGTCCGATGGCTTATTCCGTACCTACAGGTAACTTCGGCGACATCTTCGCTGGTTACATGGCGAAGAAAATGGGTCTGCCCATCGAGCAATTAATTATTGCTACTAACAGCAATGACGTATTGCACCGCTTTATGAGCAAAAACCAATACGAAGTACACCCACTGCAACACACCATCACCCCGTCTATGGACATTGCGGTATCGTCCAACTTCGAACGCCTGTTGTTCGACCTGTACGATCGCAACGGTATCGAACTGGCAAAACTGATGGCGAAAATGAACGCGAAAACCGAAGTGGTTTCTTTAGACGAAGCCAAATTGGCAAAAGCACGGGAGCTGTTCGACAGCTACGCCGTTGACGAAGACACCACAGTGAAAACCATGCAAGAAGTATTTGAAGAGACAGGCTACTTGCTGGACCCGCACACAGCCATCGGTGTGAAAGCCGCACGCGAATGTCGTCGTAACAACCGCATCCCAATGATTACTTTGGGCACTGCGCACCCAGTTAAATTCGAAGAAGCGGTTGAGCGCGCAGGTTACGACCACCCGGCACTGCCACACCATTTGACGGATTTAATGGAACGTGAAGAGCGTTTAACCGTATTGCCTGCTGACCTGAAAACCGTTCAGGAATTTATGGCTAACGAGACGTTTAAGTAAGTCGGACGTCAGGGGTCGGGTGTCGGGCGCTCTTTGTAGGAGGGCGCTTGCGCGCGACCTCTAGGAGCTTACTCGTAGGCAATAAAAAGCCGAAGGGGCATCAATTACCAAATTTAACTAATGGTGTCTCATATCCTAGCATTTGAGGATGCTTTGGATCACCTGATTTAGTTTTCCCAAAACATAGAACCGGTTTTCCAGATTGCTCTAGTAAAATAAGGAACTTATCCAGTTCGGCGTGTAACTCTGTAGGTATTTTCGACCGATCCCCCCAGCATGGAACTAGCACATCTGACTCGTTTATAACCTCCATTACATGCTTGATATTATTTGTTCCTACAGGGTTATCTACTTTTGCTAATTCTGATACTTGTGTTGTTCGAAATGCAAAAACATTGGCAGCAATAAGCCTTTTTCCATTATTTCTTTTTGTAAAGCCTATCCATTTCTTTACAGTATGGTCATTAATGGTCTCATCGGCAGTTGAAGGATTTATACCGAAGTATGCAATTACCTTGTCTCCATCTTTGTTTACATCGCGATATAATTTGTATCGGTACTTTCGGCAGCTGCTCAGTAACGCAGTCATAGTAGTGCTCCTTATTTTTATAGAGTTATTAATTGACTTAAGGAAATTGGTAAACGCTACTTATCAGGCGAATGCCGCCTCTCAAGTAACTTAAAGCGTTCTGAAAGATAGTCTATTAGTGTTTTGTTGGCAGCACTTATCACTATACATGGTGGAACCAATCCTTTTATATGGGAATTTACGTATACCATCGTCGCAGAGCTATCCTCACATATAAATACCGTAGGCGCCTTAATAGCTTTGAGTAAACACAATTTTTGTACATTCTCTTTTTCTACTGGGATGAAGCGAACCCGATTAGATTGAGGATTATGGTGTTTGTATAAACAAAGCCTTTTGTGGAATTCAATTCCATTGCGAACGTCAGGTGGATAATGTGCCAAATTCCAAGATTTATATAGATTATAAAAACGTTTCATGAATTGAGCCTTTATAGAGAACGGACTCTAATAGGCTCTAAGCTTCTCTAAGGTCCCTTATTTTTGTGAACGGGGTATCACTTCATAGATTTATTCTAGTTTTATCTTTGGGTTAGCCAGGGCTTACGATGCTAAACACTATGACTCAGGCTAATTATATGTATTAGGTTGAAGCATCACCCTCATTAAAAAGCTTGCCTTACATCTATCGTAGCCCGTCTCACGCTTTAGGAAAATAATTCGGCCTTTCCTCAATCCCCAAAACATCCCGTCTAATCAAATCTAGCGCTGCGCTTGCAACAAATTTCTGAAAGCGTTTTCGATCAAACGGTAAAAATAACTTTACGGTTTTAATTTTCTTTGAATTCCCCCAAGCCAACCAAACGGTGCCAACGGGTTTGTCTTCGGTTCCTCCACCGGGGCCAGCGATTCCACTCACGGCAACGGCCCAGTCGCTGCCGCTTTGTTGTAATGCGCCGTGGGCCATTTCAATGACAACCTCTTCTGAAACAGCACCATGATCAATTAAGGTTTGCTCGTTCACGCCGATCATGTGTTGCTTCATCGCATTAGAGTAAGTCACAAAACCCGCGCCGAATACGTTGGATGAGCCTGCAACGCTGGTGATGCGTGAAGCGATTAATCCGCCTGTGCAAGACTCAGCTGTGGTTACGGTTTGCCCGCGTTCATTTAATAATTTGACTAGCAACTCGGGTAATTGAATAGAACCTTCACCAATAACGTGTGCGCCTAGTACGGCTTCTACTTGTTGTTTTATTGCAGGTAGTTTGGCTTCGGCTTGTTTGCTGTGAGCGGTGAGTTTAACTTCGACTTGTGGCGACGCAGCGCGAAACCCCAGTTCAATATCGTTTGGCCAATCAGGAATGTGTTTGCGTAGTTTTAATTGCAAAGACGATTCGCCAATGCCAAAAACTTGTAAACGTTTTGTGGCGTGGGGTTCGATCTCGGCAAATTGTGTTTGAATTAACGGCAAGATCGAATGCTCGGTCATGGCTTTTAATTCATGGGGCACACCCGGTGTAAAAAACATGAGGCAATTATTGTGTGTGCAGTAAAACCCTGGTGCACTGCCTGCGGTATTTTCGATGATGTCGATGCCTTTTGGCAGTAAGGCTTGCTTTTGGTTGGCCGGGTTCATTGGGTAGTTGCGTCTTTGGCACCACGCTTCGATTTGTGCCAGTGCGATGGGATTTTCTTCTAGAGGAACGCCCAACACCTTGGCTAAAGCCTCGGCGGTTTTGTCGTCTTCGGTGGGGCCTAGACCGCCGTTCACGATTAAGATATCAGCAACGCTAGAAAGCACGTCCATTTCGTGAATCAAATCGTGCAGCGCGTCACCCACGGTGACCTTTTTACTGGGACGCAGTCCAAGTGTTGCCAGTTGATCGGCTAACATGGCACTGTTGCTATCCACCACATCGCCGCTTAATAATTCATCACCCGTTAGTAAGAGGTAAACCTTAGGCTGCATATCATTATCCTTATTAAAAACTATTACGCTCAGCTACTCTGCGTTAAAAATTGACTCAAAATACTCATTTATTCAGTATAAACTCCGCTTTCTCGTCAATTTTATGCCTTGATTAGCTTTCGCTCACTACGTTTTTAACAGCCTATATGACTAATACTGTTCACATACGTCGGCGTCAAACGGACCCTAGTCTGCCTTTATTGCAGCGCATTTTCCATTCCCGTGGTTTGTCTTCCACGGAGCCTGCCTATGCATTGCAAGGCTTAGCGGATATTCACACATTAAAGGGTATTGATCGGGCATGCGATTTATTGGTTGACGCCATTGAGCAAGATCGACGTATTTTGGTGGTGGGTGATTTTGACGTTGATGGTGCCACGAGTACAACGCTGGCGGTGGATGCGTTGCAGCAGTTTGGCGCAAAACACGTGAGCTATCTTGTCCCTAATCGATTTGAATTTGGTTATGGCCTGACGCCAGAGATTGTGGATTACGCCCATGAACACTTTAATCCAGAAGTGATCGTCACGGTGGACAATGGTATTTCCAGTTTTTCGGGTGTGGAAAAAGCGCAAGCCTTGGGTATAAAAGTCGTCGTCACAGATCACCACTTGGCGGCGGGTCCGTTAGCGAGCGATTTACCCACAGCGGATGCTATTGTGAATCCGAACCAACCGGGTTGCGAATTTCCATCAAAAGCGGCGTGTGGTTGTGCAGTTATTTTTTATGTGATGTGTGCTTTGCGTACGCGCTTAGAAAGCAAAGGCCGATCGACTAATGTGAATATGGCGGGGTATTTGGATTTAGTCGCTTTGGCTACGGTAGCGGATGTTGTACCGCTAGACGAAAACAATCGCATTTTAGTTGAGCAAGGTTTACGTCGTATTCGCAAAGGCCATGGCCGACCGGGTATTCAAGCTTTGTTGCAAGTGTCGCAAAAAATGCCGGAACGTCTTACCAGTAAAGACTTTGGTTTTGCATTGGGGCCGCGTTTAAATGCGGCGGGCCGTTTAGACGATATGACCATTGGCATTGAGTGTTTGTTAGCGCAAGACGTTACCCGTGCGTTGCACATTGCACAAACCTTGGATGAGTTAAATCAAGATCGCAAATCCGTTGAAGCGGGGATGCAACAAGAAGCGCTCGCGCAACTTGAAAAAATTAATTTAAACGCCGCGGCATTGCCTACAGCGCTAACTTTGTTTAACCCCCAGTGGCATCAAGGTGTGGTGGGCTTGCTGGCGTCGCGTCTTAAAGATCGTTTCTATCGGCCGGTGATTGCGTTTGCGCCAGCCAATGAAGGTGAGTTGGAACCTCACCACGAGCTAAAAGGGTCTGGCCGTTCTATTGCAGGGTTTCATTTGCGTGATGGTTTGGACTTGGTGGCAAAACGCATTCCCCATGTACTGCAAAAATTTGGTGGTCACGCCATGGCGGCTGGGTTAAGCATTCAGGTTCAGCATCTCGCTGAGTTTGAACGTGTGTTTAACGAGGTGGTTGCGGAACAATTATCCGCAGAAGATTTACATCAAGTGGTTATAACCGATGGGCCATTGGTAGCCCACGAATTTACTTTGGATATGGCCCAGCAACTGCGTTTTGTTGCGCCTTGGGGGCAACAGTTTCCCGAGCCATTATTCGATGGCGAATTCGAAATAATTAATCAGCGTATTGTGGGCGAACGCCATTTAAAAATGACGTTGCGTGAACCCGCGTCAGGCATGACGTTGGATGCGATTGCGTTCAATGTGGATACAAAATGCTGGCCGAATAACAGCGCGTCCCATGTTCACATTGTTTATGAATTGGATGCGAATTTCTTTCGGAACGATTGGACGTTGCAGTTAATGGTTCGCCATGTGAGCGTTAGCAAAGTACGTCTGACGCACGCATTTTAAAGTGTGTGCAGCATACGAATGACGCCGTACGCGAAGACGGACACTATGATCCATGCAAGATTTTTCCAAATGGCTTGTGGCGCAACGGTTTTTTGCCAATCGGCTTTAATGAGCATCCACACGGCGTAAAGTCCAAACCCACCAAACACCAATACCGCCTTTACATGACCATTTGTCCACAGGTGTGCCATCGACCAAAGTAAGGTGCCGATCATCATAGGGTGTTTGACTTTCTTACCCCAACTAGTCGGAAAGTTTGCCGCAACCAATAGTAAGGCGGCAGGCAGCATTAACCCATGAGTGACAAAGGGGGAGCCGGGCAGGGGCGCCCATAACCAAACATAGGGTGCTGTTTTATATCCGATGATAATCAGTGCTAAACCTGAGGCGGCCATAACACTGTAGACAATTTTGTAAGGAATCTCGCCCAGTTTAGTGATGACGTTTTCGCGCAAGTTTGGCGCAATTGAACTGAGCATATGTGGGACGAAAAACAGGCTTAGGCCGATCAGCAGTAAGGTCATCTTGTCTCCTGAGGGTTGTGCACAGGTACCCTCGTGTCATATTCCCGTTGGGAGGTATGAGAATTTCCGACACTTTAATTGATATACGAGGGAATAAACAGGAATTGTGACATATTGACCTTGAGTTCCCCAGCGCCCTAGATCAAAGTTCTTACGGTCAGCCACAAAAATAAAAACAAATGAGGGATGTCGTTATGTTTGGCCAAATGCAAGATCAACCACTTATTGTTAGTCAACTTATCGAACACGCTGCTAGCGTGTATCCAACGCAAACCATCACTACTAAAACCGTTGAAGGCACGACACACGAATATACTTTTGCAGACGCAAATATTCGTGCAAAAAAATTAGCGCAAGCGTTGGCGCAACTGGGTGTTAAAGATGGTGATGTCATTGCCACCTTGGCGTGGAATACCCATCGTCACTATGAGTGTTGGTATGGCATTTCGGGTATGGGTGCCGTGTTACACACGGTAAACCCGAGATTATTCCCAGAGCAGTTGGAATACATCATTAACCATGCTGATGACAAATACATATTTTTAGATACCACCTTTGTACCGTTGCTCGAAGCGCTGCAAGAAAAACTGCCGAATGTTAAAGGCTATGTGTTTATGACGGACGAAGAACACATGCCGCAAACCACGTTAAAAAATGCATTGTGTTACGAAACCTTATTGGCACAACAAAGCGGCGAATACGATTGGCCCGAGATTGACGAACGCCAAGCCTGTTCAATTTGTTATACCTCAGGCACCACAGGAAATCCCAAAGGTGTGATTTATAGCCATCGCTCCAGCGTACTGCATAGCTGGGCAGTGTGCGGCAAGTCTGGCATGGGGCTAGACAATAACGAAAGTGTTTTACCCATTGTGCCCATGTTTCATGCAAACGCTTGGGGATTGGTGTACGCCATGGCCATGGCTGGAAGCCGAGTGGTTCTACCTGGGCCACATTTAGATGGTGCCAGCGTGTGTGAATTAATTAACGAACAACAAGTGCGATTTACGGCTGCCGTTCCCACAGTGTGGACCATGCTGTTAAATTATTTAGAGGAAACGGGTAAACGTGTAGACAGTTTACACAGTGTGATTATTGGTGGTTCCGCAGTGCCCCGTTCCATGATCGAAACTTTTGAAAAAAAATACAGCGTGGTGGTTTGGCAGGCCTGGGGTATGACAGAAATGAGCCCGCTAGGAACATTGAATAAACCACGATTAGAAGACGCCGCGCTCGACTATGTGCATCAACTCGACATTAAAGTTAAACAGGGTCGCCCTGTTTTTGGTGTTGAAATGAAAATTGTCGATGATCAAAACCAAGCGCTGCCACACGACGGCGTAGCCTTCGGTCGTTTATTGGTTCGCGGGCCTTGGGTAGTACAGCGATATTTTAAAGCCGATGTTCCCGCAGTGGATGCCGATGGTTGGTTTGATACGGGTGACGTGGCCACCATCGATGCGACGGGCAATATGCAAATTACCGATCGCAGCAAAGATGTGATTAAGTCTGGCGGCGAATGGATCAGTTCAATTGATTTGGAAAACGCGGCCATGGGTCACGAAGGTGTTTTACAGGCCGCGGTGATTGGTTTGCCCCACGCAAAATGGGAAGAGCGACCTTTAATGATCATCATCCCTAAAGACGCGAAGAATCCGCCGTCGAAAAAAGCGGTAATGGATTACCTTGCTCAGCATGTCGCTAAATGGTGGTTACCCGATGCCATTGAATATGTGGAGGCCAGTCCACATACGGCTACGGGAAAAATTAATAAGGTTGGCTTGCGCGAGCAGTTTAAAGACTATGATTTGAATCGAGCGGGCGAACTGGCTTAGTCATCAATCCAGTCACACTGTTATTTCACTAAACCAAGTCGTACCCCCAAAAAAAGTCCGAGTCAGTTCATCACTGATTCGGACTTTTTATTTAGCGGTTTGTTTTATCAGTTATCGAGTTATTGAAACTCACCCATTTCAACTTCAGGTTCTGGTTCGTACAAGTTTGCACCTGTACCAAAGGCAGACTTGATGTTGTCCATGGCGGTTTTGTTATACACAAATGGTGCGTCGTCAGGCACAGGTGTGCCGGCTTTTAGCAGCGCACCAAAACGCCAGTAACCTTCGTGAGCAGTTAAGAAGATCGCGTTTGGACGTGGGCCACGGTCTTCATCGCGGCGATCGTCAGCTTCTGGGCCATCCATGTGTTCGGCGGTAGAACCATCGCCGCCTTCATGATGGTCGTCATCACGATCAAAAAAGTCTGGCACCAATTGATATGGCACGTTAAATACGATTAACGATTTTCCATGAACCGTTTTTTGTTCGTAAGGGGCTTCAAGTACTTTGGTAATGGCCGTTACTTGGTCATTTTGCAGAGTCACTTCGTAATAGAAAATGGTGTTGTTTGGACCAAATTCGGCGAGTAACGCGAAGCCCGCGCCGGATTCGTCGGCATCACCACCGTCCAGTGCCAGCGCTGTGTATGTACTAGGGTCTGAGCCTGTACCTCGCGTGGTCACAATTGGGTTAAACGTGCTGGCTTGATAATCGGGTTCGCCGTCACCTGCAAAAAACTCAACTAAGTTGCAGTCGCCGACGATCGTTGCGGCGTCTGCCACATCGTCACACCCTTCTGAAAAATCAGGCAGTATGTAAACGTCTTCAGAGGTGCTCATTTTGATTTTGTAACCCTTAGCACCTTCGCCAAAGGTGGCCGTGGCAGAAACCGATTTACCCCATTCCCAATCACCTGTTCCCAGCAAGCTGCCTTGGATTTTTTTACCATTCAGCGGGAATTCTTCACCTTGCAATTTAAAGGTGAACGGTCCTTGATTCATCAGTACCGAACCATCTGATCCAAAGCTGCTAAAGGTTGGGCCTTCGTCATCGTTTTCTTCTTCTGCTGGCTCGGTCCAGCCCGCTGCGGTGAGGACTAACTCATTGTCTTCCTCGTCGCAGGCCTCATTTTGATTTGGACCACAATCCATTGGATCTTGGTTATTGCTTTCGCTGTCATCTTCTTCTGTGTGTTGTACAAACGCACTACCATCCCACGCGAAGAATTTATTCAAGGTTGTGGTGCCATCGAACGTGGTGACACCGTAACCAATTTCAACTTCTAAGGTGCTGTTTTCGAAATGGTAATCATATTCCAACCAATGCAAGCCTTGGTTAGTGGCCAGTAGGGCTTGGAAGTCTGCTTTGGTGGCATTGTTAACGGTTTCTTGCAAAGCTAATTCTTCGGTTAGCGTTGCAGGGTCTACTTTGGTGGCATTGGCAATGTCACTGCTGGTAGCAATGTCGTTCGGGTCAAATGTGCTGGAGGTATTGTTGCGTACGGCCGTTGCGATTTGCGAAATAGCCACGTCTACCTTAGCGACTACTAAACGCATGACTTCACCGAAATCGGCATCGTCTTGATCCCGTTGGTTTTCACTTAGGTTGTTGCCGATGATGGTGGCGACAACTCGTGCGACCTTGTGCAGTTCAGCAAATGCCGCTTTGGCTTCACTTGAGGTCAAAGCATCACTTTGGCCTGCAATGTAGTCGTCATTAAAATCCAGCGTGGTGCCTAGGCTGGCTTGCAACGCTGCTTCTGCCTCTTCGACGCTACCTAGTTCTTTTACTTTGGCTTTTACGAGTGTTGAGATTGGGCTAACAAACGAGTAACCCGCTGGGGCGGATAGGCTATAGGCCTTGGTGATGACTTGGCCGTCGTCTTTATCCACAGTGGTACCTGCGATAATTTCCACCACGATAGAGGCGCCGGCAATCTGGCTTTCGTCGGCGTTAATGGTGAAGTCACCATCTGGGCCTGTAGTGGCAGATGGCTCACCACGATCACAGACACCGTTATCGTTTAAGTCTAAACACACGTTGGCACTGGCTAGATAACCATCGGCGGCTTTACCCGCGAGTGTGCCTGCTGGGCGACTGTCGTCGTCATTGTCTTCTTCTAAACCAAGCTCGCTAAGACAACCACCCAAAAACAGGGAGCCGGCTATCATAGAAGCCAAAAAGAGGGGTTGGCGTTTCATATCCTTGTTACCTCACAGAGCAAATTAGGAGCATCATCAGGGAGTGCAAAAAATAGGGCTTGCTCTCTAGTGGTAGACAAGAACAGACGGTGTCGCCACAAATGGCGGGGTATGCAAGAAATTGTTTTGTAGGGGTGAGTTTATATCCCTAATCGTTATGAGGTTTTAGCGTTAATTGAGACGCGCTTCGTGGATAAATGAGCAAAAACGACTAGGCACAAAAAAACCGCTAACGCCTTCGCGTTAGCGGTTTTTTGAATCATCTCTGCTTTTGCAGAAGCGAACTTCAGAAACAAAAAAGGCCCAGACATTTCTGCCTGGGCTCTTTTCTTGCCTCAATATCCTTTCTTAAACCGTAAGCGAGGACGTTAAGACAAGGCGGGAATTCAATTTAGCGAGGTGCATAGCAGCGCTACCTTATTCCCTACAACAGGGAGCTAAATTGAATTTCCAACACCGTGTTAACAGGAGCCTGCCCCGCGAGCGGAGCGAGTGCTTTGGTGCGCAGCTAGGTTTAGTTCGTTTTGTATATTCTACCTTTGTACCAACCAGCTCCGACAACCGCATCTAATACGGCTGTATCTCCGCCATTTTTAATTACTTCTTTCTTGATCCAGTAGAATTGTACTTTATCGGGAACGCTACCCATTGGATTTTTACAAGGTAAATCGTAACCGAAGAAACCTCCCACTAACTCAGAACTTTCATTTGGTTCTAATTTAGTGATTTTTACTGACTCTTCTTCAGCGGTGAGCGGGTTTGCCTCAATATAAGCTAAAGTAGCTTCTGGGCCTGCTGTAGGAAGAACCATGCTTACACAAGCTGTAAGGTTGAATATTATTCCGGCGATAAAAGCAATTTTAATATTTTTCACTATTTAACCTTGATTATTTGAATATATTTGAATTGAAAAAGCCCGAGTATCACTACTCGGGCTTTCTCTTGTCTCAACATCCTTTCTTAAACCGTAAGCGAGGAAGTTAAGACAAGGCGGAAATTCAATTTAGCGAGGCGCATAGCAGCGCTATGTAACGAGTTAAATTGAATTTCCAACGCAGTATTAACAACGCAGCTAGGTTTAGTTGCTTGCTTCAACGATACGTTTCATGTCAGTCATGTAGCCGCGTAGCTCTTGACCGATCCACTCAACTGGATGCTCGCGAATCGCTTCGTTCACTTCAACCAAACGCGCGTTGTCTACAGAGTTAGATTTAACAGCCAAGCCTTTACCGATCACGTCAGTGCCGATGGTTGGCATGAACTTCTCGCGCAACAAAGGTACCGCAGCGTGAGAGAACAGGTAGCAACCGTATTCCGCAGTATCAGAGATAACTACGTTCATTTCGTACAGTTTCTTACGTGCGATGGTGTTAGCAATCAATGGTGTTTCGTGCAGAGACTCGTAGTAAGCAGACTCTTCGATGATGCCAGACTCAACCATAGTTTCGAACGCCAATTCTACGCCCGCTTTAACCATAGCAACCAGCATGATGCCTTTGTCGAAGTATTCTTGTTCGTTGATTTCAACGTCACATGGGCCTTCTTTTTCGAAACCAGTTTCAGCGGTTTCTGCACGCCATTTCAGCAGGTTAGCATCGTCGTTCGCCCAGTCTTCCATCATGGTGCGAGAGAATTCGCCAGTCATGATGTCGTCTTGGTGTTTACGGAACAAAGGACGCATCAACACTTTCAATTCTTCAGCCATGTCGAAGGCTTTGATTTTTGCTGGGTTAGACAGACGATCCATCATGTTAGTGATGCCGCCGATCTTCAGCGCTTCAGTTACGGTTTCCCAACCGAATTGAATCAATTTAGCTGCGTATGGGCCGTCGATGCCGTCAGCAACCATTTTTTCGTAACCCAAGATGGCGCCAGTTTGCAGCATGCCACACAGGATCGTTTGCTCACCCATCAAGTCAGACTTAACTTCGGCAACGAAAGAAGATTCCAATACGCCAGCACGGTCGCCGCCAGTGGCAGAAGCCCACGCTTTAGCGATCTCTAGACCTTCGCCTTTAGGATCGTTTTCTGGGTGAACAGCGATCAGTGTTGGTACACCGAAACCACGCTTGTATTCTTCGCGTACTTCAGAACCTGGGCATTTAGGCGCAACCATAACAACAGTCAGGTCTTCACGAATCTGCATGCCTTCTTCAACGATGTTGAAACCGTGAGAGTAACCGAGCGTTGCGCCTTGCTTCATCAGAGGCATAACGGTAGAAACAGCGTCAGTGTGTTGCTTGTCTGGAGTCAGGTTACATACTAAGTCAGCAGTAGGAACCAATTCTTGGTAAGTACCAACAGTGAAACCGTTGTCAGTGGCGTTTTTCCAAGATTGACGTTTTTCAGCGATGGCTGCTTCACGCAGAGCGTAAGAAACGTCCAGACCAGAATCGCGCATGTTCAGACCTTGGTTTAGGCCTTGAGCACCACAGCCGATGATGACGACTTTTTTACCTTTAAGAAACTCACAGCCGTTAGCGAATTCGCTACGGTCCATGAAGCGACAACGACCTAGTTGGTCCAGTTGTTCGCGCAGATTCAGCGTGTTGAAGTAGTTTTGAGACATGTTAATAGTCCTACGTTGGTAATCGTCGTGACCTGGCTAAGCTAGCTAACTGGCCCTAGCGGCGTTAAAAGTGCCTCAGCCCAGTCACTTATCATTTATAAGCTCCCGAGCCTCGGCACTTTTTGCCTTGCTATGGCTGCGCCGCTAACGCTTAGCCATGCCACTCACATTTGTTCAAATTATGAAAATCCCGCGAAGTGTAGGTGAAAATCCGTGTTGCGTAAAATGCGATATTTGAAATAAGTTATTGCAGAATGTGCAATATGGAGATAGATGCCATAAACTCCTCTGAAATCTATGCGTTTACTGAATAAGGCTGTAAAGGCTTAGGCTGTCGGGCGTTGAGCGCAGGGATGCGCTCGGCGAGCCTACATGGATGTATTCACGGCGACCGACGGACAAGCTTTATAGCCCCTTTTCAGGGGGAGGTGCATGTGGACTTCAAAGACTTAAACCAATTCATCGTGCTGGCGGAAACGCTGCACTATGGCCAAGCCGCTGAGCGTTGCCACACCTCGGCATCGACCATTAGCCGTGTGGTGCAAAAAATCGAGAACGAATTAGGTCAGCAATTGTTTGAACGAGATCGTCGTGATGTACGTCTGACGCAGGCCGGAGAAAACTTTCTGACATTTGCGATTAACACGCTTGAACAGTACGACCAGTTTAAGCGATCTATTTCGACCCAAGCCAGTGAGTTGCAAGGTGAGTTGAGTTTATATTGCTCGGTGACGGCCAGTTATAGCTTTCTATCTGAGTTGCTAAGCGTTTTTCGTGAGCAATATCCCCATGTGGATATTCGCCTGCGTACCGGTGATGCCGCGCAAGCGGTGGATATGGCTTTAAACGGAGAGGTCGATATCGCTATTGCTGCTCGCCCAGACCAATTGCCTAATCGCTTAACCTTTAAACCCATTACGCAGGTGCCCTTAACTTATATTGCTCCCAGCCAGCCTGGACCAGTAACCGACCTGTTGCGAGCAGAGCCAGATTGGTCAAAGGTGCCCATGATTCTCTCTGAGCGCGGCCTGGCGCGGGTAAGGGTAGAGCGATGGTTTAAACAGCTCGGATTAAAGCCTTCTATATATGCACAGGTGAGTGGACATGAAGCCATTGTGGCCATGGTGGCGCTGGGCTTTGGTGTGGGCGTAGTACCAGATTTAGTGCTGACGAACAGCCCTATGGCTGGCAATGTGCGCACACTCAATGTCCACCCTGAACTAGAACCGTTTTCGGTCGGCCTGTGTGTGCAAAGCAAGCACTTGCCAGACCCGCTCGTACAGGCATTTTGGCAGGTGTCTGAGTCATGGTTAAAACGCAGTTAAGTCAGTTTATTGATCAATCTAAGCTGTGACAGTGTGTCGCGAATTGTGTGATGAAAGGGCAAGACAAGGGACATTGCGCTGAGTATGATAGCGCGTTTGTTATAATGATTAATCGTGCATAGAACTTTCAGATGTCCGAAGCATTAAAACCGTCAGAACCCGATTGCAGTGAATCCAAGGTAGTTCCTTTGAATCAAGATCAAGACACTCCAGCGAAAAAGCCATTGCGCAGCAAAGGCATTTATCTTCTGCCCAACCTGTTTACCACAGGGGCGTTGTTTTCTGGTTTTTATTCCGTAGTGGCCGCCATGAACGGTCATTTTGAAAAAGCCGCTATTGCCATTTTTATTGCCATGATTCTCGATGGCCTAGATGGTCGCGTTGCGCGCTTGACCAACACCCAAAGTGAGTTCGGTGCCGAATATGATTCGTTGGCCGACATGGTGAGCTTTGGTGTAGCCCCTGCTTTAGTGGCCTTTACATGGGCGCTGCAAGGTCTAGGTAACTTTGGTTGGATCGCCGCCTTCATTTATGTAGCCGGTGCGGCGCTGCGTCTAGCACGTTTTAATACGCAAATTGATACAGCGGATAAACGCTTCTTTATCGGTTTAGCCAGCCCAGCGGCCGCCGCTGTTGTTGCGGGTACGGTTTGGGCGTTCCATGATTCTGGTGTGGTGGGTCGTGATATCTCCTTCTTAGTGGCGTTAGTAGTTGCGGGTGCCGGTATCCTGATGGTGAGCAACGTCAAATATTACAGCTTCAAAGATGTTGATTTTAAAGGGGCTGTGCCGTTTGTGGCCATGCTGGCGGTTGTTGGGGTTTTTGCCCTTATCAGCTTGGATCCTCCGCTCGTACTGGTACTAGGCTTTTTGATTTATGCCATGTCGGGCCCGTTTGTGACGGTATACGAATGGCGCAAAGAACGTAAAAACCTGAGTCGGACCGAACTAAACGCACCAGAAGACGAGTAGACAGCGTCTTCCCCAGCACTAAAGCCCCGTTTATCGGGGCTTTTTTGTATCTGAACTTTTGGGCTCACTAGGCTTCAAACCCAGACGTTGAACAAACAGAGTGCAGTGCCATGCTGATTAAATCCCCGCAAATGTTGACCGAAGCCGATGTCACACCTGAATCCGTCTATCGTCAACGCCGTCGGTTCATGCAGGGCGCTGTCGGTGCCGCGCTGAGTATGTCTGTGCCAACATGGGCGGTACAAAGTCCAGCTTTAGACTATACAACCAGCCGATATGGGCAGGACGATACGCTAACGCCTGAAGATGTGGTCACCTCATACAATAATTTTTACGAATTAGGCACAGGTAAAAATGACCCTGTAAAAAACGCAGCCCAACTCAAAACCGCCAATTGGAAAATTGAGATTGCCGGTCATGCGGAAAAAACAGGGGTATTTCATCTCGAAGATATTCTTAAGCAAAACCCCCAAGAAGAACGCATCTATCGACTGCGCTGTGTAGAAGCTTGGTCCATGGTCATTCCTTGGGTTGGTTTTTCGCTGGCGAAATTCTTAAAACAGTTTTCGCCGACGTCAAAGGCGAAGTACGTAAAATTCACCACTCTATACGATCCTGAAAACTTAAGCGGGCAGCGGAATGCGTTTTCGACTATCGATTGGCCTTATGTCGAAGGGCTAAGAATGGATGAAGCAATGAACGAGTTGAGTTTTCTGGCGACTGGCCTCTACGGAAAAACATTACCAAATCAAAATGGCGCACCTATTCGTTTGGTGGTGCCCTGGAAATACGGGTTTAAAAGCATTAAATCCATCGTCAAAATTGAATTTGTCGAAACCGAACCAGAAACCACTTGGAATAAACTGGCGCCTCACGAATATGGCTTTTACGCCAATGTGAACCCAAATGTGGATCACCCTAGATGGAGCCAGTCCACTGAGCGCCGATTGCCAACTGGGCTATTCAACATTCGTAAAATCCCTACTCAAACCTTTAATGGCTATGCAGAGTACGTGCATCACCTTTATAAAGGCATGGATCTGACGAAATACTATTAGTTAAGAGTGATATCGCGAATGTTGAATCTTGTTTTATGGTTTTTGATTTTTTCGCCAGTGTTGCTGCTTGGTTATGGTTTCTTTCAGATTCAAATCGCGGGTGACTTACTTTACTGGACGGCGGAGCCCGGGAAATACCTTGTTCATTTTACCGGCCAGTGGGCAGTTGGGTTTCTATTGCTGACCTTTGCAATAACGCCATTGCGTAAGGTTGGCGGCATAAACTGGGTCGGGTATCGTCGTCGTTTGGGCGTATCGGCGTTTGCTTACGCGGTGCTGCATTTGGCCTGTTATGCTGTGATGATGCTTGGCTTGGATCTGGCGACCTTAATTGAAGACTTCTCCAAGCGCCCTTACATTTTTGCCGGTATGCTCGCGCTGGTGGCTATGCTACCCATGGCAGTAACCTCGACCCAAGGCTGGCAGCGTAGACTTAAGCGTAAGTGGAAAACACTGCACAAACTGATGTATGCAGTGGTGGCGTTAGCTGTGATTCACTTATGGTGGCAGGTTCGCCAAGACTTTTCTTTGGCGTTAATGGTGACGGTAATTGCTCTGCTACTTACAGCTCTGCGATTCAAAAGCGTGCGTATCAGCCGCCTATAAAATTCTTTTCAAATCCTATTTGCGTAATCACAAACCCCATCTAGTCTTTAGCTTTGTCGCTGGGCAAAACCGGTCTTGTAGAATTAGCGGGTTCGCCATTCGCAGGAGTCGCTGGTAGGAGACTCGTCCCGAGCCGACCGTCAGGTTCGAGCAGTGTTCCCAGCCTGTTTTAAGTGCTCAGAGACTTTCTTGTAAATAATTTACAAAAAGAGTTGACGCTCAGACTGGTTTGCGTAGAATGCGCCACCTCGATCAGGGAGACGCCCACAGGGCAGAATCTAACTGGTTGATTTTGAAGGAAAACTTTTGAAAAGCTGACTCTTGAGTCAAACTGAAAAAGCCTTCAAAAAGAGGTTGACGCAGAGTTTCGAAACTCTATAATGCGCGCCTCCTTAACGACAGGACTTCGCTTAAATGTGTTGCTAAGTGGTTGAGGTTCGAAAGTGTTTAAGTGGCTTTTAGCTGGCTTGAAAACTTCTCGAAAAAAGAGGTTGACGCGGGGTTTTGACTCTATATAATGCGCGCCTCGCTTGGCAAGATGGCCTTCTGGTTTGATCTGCTAAGCGCCTGAATTTTCAACGGTTTCTTCGAAAATGAGTTGAAAATAAAGGTTGACAACAAGATGCGAATCATTAAAATGCGCATCCCGCTTCGAGAGATCGAAGCTGCTCTGAAAGAGCAAAATCTAATGACTGGCCCG
>JBFHVZ010000023.1:0-24491 GCA_041589295.1 Pseudomonadales bacterium | reverse complement strand
GCTTCTTCAATTCAGGACAGCAATGGTAACACCATCAAATCCAGTAAGAAGGAAGCCTCGGGTATTGCGATTGCCGCCTCGATTAATGCCATCTCTGAAGAGACCGGCGTAACGGCCACCGTCAACGAAACTGTTGTGGTGGGTGGCACAGGTACCAACTTCGATGATGGTACAGGCGGTGGCGCAAGCTACATTGCTGGTGACTCCGGTAAGATTTACATCAACGGTGTGGACATCGGTACCATCACGCTGCAAGACGACGGCACCGGCGCCATTGACGAAGGTAAAACTCGTCAAGCAGCCATCGACTTGATCAATGCGAAGACAGGTCAAACTGGGGTAACTGCCGAAGACAATGGTGAGTCCATCACGCTGCGCGCAGCTGACGGTCGCAACATCTCGGTGGCCATCGACAACGACGAAGCCAACAACGTGGGCCGTGGTAATACCTTCGGTGCGCAGATTGGTCTAGACGCTACCATTGATGGTATCGGCGAGGCGGATATCGGTACGGGTACTTCTTCCAACACTACGGGTACTCGTGGTACTCAGGTTGAAGGTGACGTATACGAAACTACGTTCTCGAAAGTGACCTTGAACTCGGCCAAAGAGATCACCATCGACGGTGGTACCAATGGCGCGGATGAGATCAATAACTTGGGCTTCTCGGCCGGTAGCTACGGCGGTGGTAAGAGTGGTCAATTCCTGACTGAGATTGACGTCTCCACCTTCGAAGGTGCTCAGGCAGCGATCACGGCCATCGACAACGCCATCGGCGCGGTGGCGACCCAACGGGCGAACCTCGGTGCGATTCAAAACCGTATCGAATCCACGGTCTCTAACTTGGCGGTAACGTCTGAGAACCTGGCAGCTGCGAACTCGCGGATTCAGGATGCGGACTTCGCGGCCGAAACAGCAGAGCTATCAAGAACACAGGTACTGCAACAGGCGGGTATCTCGATCTTGGCTCAGGCCAACCAGGGACCACAGCAGGTACTTTCTTTACTCGGATAAGTTAACTAACGCGCTTGGAGCCAGCCGGCTCCAAGCAGCAGCCTAGGGCAACCCTTTAAAGCAAACCCTAAGGATGCAGCGAGTAGTTTAGGAACTTAAATGAGAGGTGTGTTATGAACGAAATACAAGCGCAAGTGAATGGTGCCGTTAAAGCACCGGCCCACACTAAGCCGCTATCTTCGGCACCTCAAGTGGATCAAAGTAAGAAGGACCTTATGACTGATCAAACCAAAGCGGAAAAAGCGGAAGTGGTAACCGGCAATGTGTTGCCGAATCAAACCTCCGCCGCAGAGGTTGAGGAAAAAGAGGTGGCAGAAGCCGTGTCTAAACTGAACGCTTACGTGCAGAAGACACAACGCCATCTGGACTTCCAACTTGATGAAGAAAGTGGCCGTACCGTGGTCAGAGTTTACGATACCGAGTCGGACAAACTGGTACGCCAGATTCCCGATGAAGCCGCACTGGAACTGGCAAAGCGGTTAAACAGCGAGGAACCATCCCTGTTGTTTAGCGCTCAAGTCTAAAGGCTTAGTTAAACTTAATCACAGTATGTGATGTAAACCAAAGCAGTAACAAAAAGCGGTGTTGACTCAGTTAACGCCGCTTTTTTGCTTTTAAATGAATCGAATTCTCAATTACATAAAATCTGTTTTTTAGTGCTTAGCGGAATAACAAATACCAGCTAAAAAATGGCAAGAAAATTGAGTGTTGCATGGAGTTTAAGGCGAGCCCGCAAAACTTGTGAACGGCATCACAGGTTTCCCAAATTGGGCTCAGTAACAGCGGTTAATTCAGGGACTACACTAAAGTGACTTGAATTTTGGCCGATATTTACTAAACAGCGTTTCACGGAAAGCGTTTAGCAAACCTTTGAATTTCTAGGTGGCAACATGGCAAGCATTTCTTCGTTAGGCATAGGCTCAGATCTACTGAGCAATCAGCTGTTAGAAGACATCGTCAACGCAGAGCGAGCGGCGGGTGACTTGCGTTTGAAAAGCGACCAAGAACTCATCGACGCTAAAATCTCCGCCTATGGCGAAATTCAAAGTCAGCTCTATGCGTTTAGTAGCACCATTGTCGAATTAGCAGACGACGATAAAGTGGGAGCGACATTAGCCACATCGTCGGATGAAACTATTTTAACTGCCACCGCCACGGTATCCGCCCCTGTGGGCAGTTACGCCGTCGAGGTACAACGCACGGCGAAATCCCATTCGTTGGTATCAAAAGCCTACACCAGTGTCACCGACGCGGTTGGCATAGGCACCTTAACCTTCCGTTTAGGTACAACCAGCTATACCGGGCCAAACTACGATTCGTTTACTGCCAACCCAGATTTATCCACCGCCACGGTGACCATCAACTCGGGTAACAACACGTTGCAAGGTTTACGCGATGCCATTAACGCCGCTGATTTTGGTGTGACCGCCAGCTTGGTGAATAACGGCAGTGGTTATGTATTGCAGTTGGTATCGGAAGACACAGGCGAAGCCACCTCCATGGAAATTACCACCTCGGGGGATGCTACGTTGGAGTCGTTTGCTTACAACTCGACGCTGAATTTGGCGGGCACCAACATGACCGAAACGCAAAAAGGCGAAGACGCCTTATTAAGCGTAAACGGTTTGGCGGTAACGCGTTCTAGCAACGAAGTCACCGAATTAATTGATGGTGTAACGCTGAATTTAAAATCCGCCAACGTGGGGCAAACCGTCACCATAGACGTAGCGGCTGACATTGCATCGCTGGGTGAAAAAATCAACGCCATGGTTGAGGCCTACAATAACTTTCGTGAAAGTTACGAAGACCTAACCTCATTTGATCCCAGTGATAACACAGGCAGTGTGCTGCTGGGGGATTCCACCTTACGCAGCATTAATAACCAAATTCGTTCCATTATGACCAGCACGGTAAGTGGTGTAACAGGTACCACGTTTGCGTCACTCAGTGAGATGGGCATTTACACCGACCAGAACGACAGCTTTAAGCTGCAGTTCAATCAGTCGCTGTTTACCAAAGCGTTAAATGAAAACCGCGAAGCTGTGGTTAACGTGTTTGCCGAAGGCGGTCGCACAACAGACTTAAATATCGAATTTTTAAATAGCTCGCTTAACAGTAAAGCCGGTACTTACGACATTAATATTTCGCAAATTGCCACGCAGGGCAGTTATACAGGTGGTTCCATCGACGCGCTTGATTTTGCTGTGCCAGTGATTATTGATGACGCCAACGATGCCTTTACGTTATCGCTTAATGGCGTATCCGACAGCATTACGCTGACCCAAGGGTCGTATGCAACTGGCGCGGCACTGGCCACCGAACTGCAACAACAGATTAACAGCGCGACTAAATTCAAAGAGCGTGGCTACAGCGCATCAGTAACGTACGATTCGTTAAACGAACGCTTTCAAATTTCCTCCAACCTTTACGGTTCTAAGTCGGCGGTTTCATTTAGCAGTGTGGATACCAATACCGCTAATAGCTTAGGTTTTACCACCAGTAATCAAGGGGTTTACCAGTCTGCGTCATTGGCGACATTAAACTCTGCCTATTTTGCCGGTTACGGTACGTCGACAATTCCGGGTAACGTAAAAGTAGATGAATCCACAGGGTTGGATTTTTCACTAAACAACGCCAGTTTCGATTTAAAGATTAATGGCGGTGCCGCGGTCTCGGTTACGGTAAACCAAAAAGCGGCAGGCTCGGACTTAAACAGTGATGGGATTTACGGAGACCGTAAAGATACGTTGCAAGCCATTCAAAACGCCATTGATGCTACCGCATTAGCCGGTACGGTCGTTGCGAGTTTTGACAGCAACGATTATTTGATTTTTACCACGCAAACACCCAGCAGTACCGACAGCATCGAAATTTCTGCAGTAGGTGCCAGTGCCACCGATTTAGCCTTGGGCTTGGTGGCCACCCAAGGCGCACAAATTAATGGTAAAGACCCTGGTTTAACGCTGGGTTCAAACGCAACCTTTAATGTGGTGTTAAACGGCACCACCAGTGCCAATACTGTGACTCTACCAGCGGGTACTTATGCCACTGGCGCAGCATTAGCAACCGCGTTGCAAACCGCGATCAATACCGATTTAACCGGTGATGCAAACTTGTCGTCGCAAATCAGTGGTGCAACCACCAACGAAGGCACCCGTGATATTGCGACCAACATTGATTTTGCCACTACCAATGCGGGCTTTACCTTAAAGGTTAACGGTACCGAACAAACCATCATTATGGATGCGGATTCGGGCAACAACATTACCGACATTCAAGCCAAATTAGATGCCGCGTTTGGTGCCGGTGTGGTGACAGCGCAATTGGGCGCAAGCAATGGTTTAGAACTCGTCACCGTCGCGCAAGACCATAACCAGTCCATTCAAGTCACCTCAGATGGTCGTGGTGCTCGTACCGACACCACAGGCACAACCGCAGTAGCGGGGGGGATAGATTTTAGCGGCGCAAACAACGCCACCTTTGATTTAGTCATTAATGGCGGTTTAACCACGCTCAATGTTGATGTCAACACAGACACCAGCAGTGGCGATAAAAACGATGTACTGACCGCCGTGCAAACAGCGTTGGATACAGCGCTGGTGAATTCTGGTTCGTTTTCGGCTGGCGATGTGGTGGCTAAGTACGATGGCTCTGATCGCATTTACTTTGAAACCGTTTCTGACGATGGTGTTAAAACCGCAGGCATGTATGGTTCGGCAGCGACCATTCGAATAGAAAACGTCAGCGCAAATGCCGACACCGCATTTGGCTTAACTGCGGTGGACAATACAACTTACACCAATGGTTATGACTCCTTTGGTATAGACGATGCCATTAATTATGGCTCGGATATCACCGCAGCGGTGGAGTATGCTTACGATGCCGTGACAGATACCGGCAGCTTATTGTTTGATATTGGTGGTAATGGCAACAGCATCAGTTTTGATACGATTTCTGCAAACGCCATTTCATTTTTAGGTTTAAATACAGGCACAGGCACCAGTGGCCAAGCAAAAGCTGGGGTCGATGTTAAAGGCACCATTAACGGTGTCGAAGCCAAAGGCAATGGTCAATACCTTACTGCGCAAAACGGTAACGTGGCCGCCACCAATGGCTATTACATCGCTAATGAAACCTCCATCTTTTTAACGGCCAGTGCTGTGACTATCAGCGCCGCCAATAACAACAACACGTTTGACGTAAAGGTTGACGGTACCGAAACCACCATTACCGTTGCCGATGGCACTTACAATACGTCAGAAGATTTAGCCACGGCCATTCAAACTGCTTTTAATAGCAATACGGATCTCACCACTAAAAACTTAAAAGTGAAGGTGGAATACACCAGTGATGCGACGTCTGTTGCGTACGGTAAAATCAGTATTATTTCTGCCAGCACTGGTGCTACGTCGAAAGTTGAAATAACCGACATCACCACGCAAGCAGCAGCGGCGTACGGTTTTGTTAAAGGGCAGGGTGATGGCGAAGCCGGTAAAAACAAACAAGGCGAAATTGACGATGCCAGCGGTATCCGCATAAAAGTATCGGGCGGCTCGACTGGTGATCGTGGGACCGTGACGTATATCTCAGGTATTGCAGACCAGTTGAAAGACTTGCTGCAAGATTACCTTAACCCTAACGGCGGTTTATTGGCAACCAAGTTCGAAACATTAGACAAACAAAATGACCAATTAGCTGAGGAAAAAGAAAGCTTCGAGAAACGCATTAGTGCGGTAGAGGCCCAGCTAGCGGCGCAGTTTGCATACAATGATGCGATCATCGCCACCTTAAATACCACCGCCAGCTACTTAACCCAGCAGTTCGAAGCCATGGCGGCGGCGAACAAGAAATAAATCCTAATAAGAAATAAATAAAAAACGTTAGCGAGAACGTCAGAGAAAAAGTCAGAATAAAACAAGCTCAGCCGCTAAGCGCTGAGCTTCTGGCAATAAAACTGATACATCCGGCTAAACGTGGTGGGGTGGTCAATTTCAAAGGCTTCCCATTGTTCTAAATTAGTGAAGTCAGCATCATCACCCTGATGTTCTATAAATGCTTTTTTCACTTCATTGCTCAACGATGAAAATCCAAGAAACTGTAATCCGTGCTGGTCACACAGTTTACGTAACTTAAGCGGCGTAAATTGCGTTTCGTATTCGTGAAACAGAAGATCCACTGTGCCACTCATGCTGTAAAAATCGTCAGACTCAACCAGCTGGTTTTTGTCTGCTAATTCTTCTGACGTCAAAATGGCTTGTCGAATCATTTTAATTCGATTTTTATCCAGTGCTTGATTGTCCCGCTTAAACAGGTTTCGAATATTTTTAACCGGTTTGCGGGCACGGTCACTGTACAAGGCGATTTTAATCAAACCATTGGGCGCCAACTGGGCTAATAGATTTTCCAGCGCTTGGTGGTAGTGCTTGATGTGATGTAACACACCAGAGCATTCAATAATATGAAAACCATGTTGTGCACCTAATTGAGCATGGGTATCCACAGGTAAGTTCAATAAATCACCTTGATAAAAGCGAATGTTATCAACTTCAAATGCTTCTGCTTTCATTTTGGCGTATGCGAGACTAGTGGCGCTTAAATCAATGGCACTGACTTGTACATTGCGAAAATACTTCGCCACATGTAATGCGTGACGACCAGTACCGCAGCCTGCAATTAATACCTGAATAGGTCCTTGGCTTAAAAACTTAGGAAAGCGTACCCCAGGGTATTCTTGCTGTAAGGCTTGGCTGTAATGGGTGGGCCGTTTGTAATCTAGGTTTTCCCATCTTGGGTAGGGGTATTCTTGATACTGAAGCTGTACCCGCTCACTAACGTCCGATGCTGTGCCGGATAGTTGATTAAATTCAATGCTACGCAGTTTGGCCAACATCTGGTGATATGCGCGCAATGTTGCAAAGTAATCCGGCCACTGGTCTTCGGCAAAATCAAATAAGGTTTGTGCCTGTTTTAGCACATGCCAAGGGCTATACATGCTCAACAGCAGTAGCGCGCCACTGATGTCAGACGGGGTACAGGTTGGCGCTTGCAATGCCGAATCAATCAATTGCACCAAAGCCTTGGTCATATTTTTTTCAGCATCCGTCAGCGGCAAGATAAATTCACTGTTGTAACCATAGTGGGCAATGGCGCTGGCAATGGCGATGCAATCGTTGGGCACTTGTCCTTGATGAGTTGCCGATAATAAAAGTTCGTACCTGAGCGCCATGATCAGCCGTTCAAGCGAACCGCTTTTAATGAGGGTTTTTTCCAGCGCCTTTAAAAACAAGGGGTCGCGGGTTATTTCGTCAGACGTGGCAGCGCAACCTTGATCGTTAAACTCGAACTTATGTTCTAACAACGAACAAGCCAACGAAGACAGCTGATGGGGGTTAGTGTTTTCCCAATCCAAGTAAGTAAGCACATCGTGCTCAAGCTCCGCGTCATAATAGTCGGCAGTCAATCCCACCGCGCATTCAAATAGTTTTGAACGAACGTGGGCGTCGTTTGATTGGGTCTTAGCCAATTCACGATAGATCTGAAACGCGCCAACCACATCGCCCTTAGCCTGCAAGGTATAAGCGAGAAAACTTTCGGCGCGGGTTTCCTTCGCCGCATACTTAATGGCTTTGCGAAATGCCGCTTCGGCGTCGTCTAGGCGCTGTTCGGTCAAGGCAATATGACCAAGGCTGTACCAGTAACCACCATTACGCGGATGAATCGCAAGCGCTTGTTGGGTGGCGTCTCGTGCTTGGGACACCTGTCCCAGCTCGAGACAAATGCGACTGTACAAGTTTAGGGTGTCGGCATCTTTTGGGTTGTGTTTAATCGCCAGCGCAGCGGACGCCTTGGCTTGTTGCAAGCGCAGTTCAACGGTCAGTCCGTCTAGGTGATCTTGGTTCGCTGTTTCGTAGTACGCCAGTGCTTGTTTCTTAAGCTGACGAACTTCGTGTAGTTTCTTTCGGCTGACACTGGTTTTTGTAACCGGTTGTTGAGCTGACTGTGTGGCCATAGTGCGACCTCCCTAAGCGATTGATCAAAATACGCACTATTCATGCCATTGAAAAAAGCATAATAAAAACAAAGAGTTGAGTTTTTCGCGAGGGAATCGACAGTACGCCTGTTCAAAATCTCGGCACGACTTTGCCGCTTTTAACGGTAAGCAAAAACACGCCAATGCAACAAAACTTCAGCAAAAACCTAAAGGAAAATCCATCTTGGCCGTTCTATATAGAACTGGGTAAATGTGGAAAAGGTGAAGACAGATGTACAAAAACAGCGCCAGGGAATACAGCAAAGTGAGTCTGCAAACTGAGATCATGGATGCTGATCCACACAAGCTGATACAAATGTTGCTGGAAGGGGCTTTGACCCGACTCTCCATAGCAAAGAACCTCATTGAGACCAAAGACTATTCAGGTAAGAACGAAAAAATCGGCAACGTGGTAGATATTCTTAGCTCACTACAAGAAAGTCTGGATCACGAACGCGGCGGTGACGTGGCGAAAAACTTAGAACGTTTGTACGACTATATGATTCGTCGTTTATGGGATGCCAATCGCTTGAATGACACAGATATCATTAATGAAGTGATGAGTCTGTTGTTAGAAGTGAAATCTGGCTGGGAAGGCATTCGCAAAGAATATCTCGAAAAATTTATCAAAGAAGATAAAGAAGGAAAAAAGGACAATAAGAGCGAGATTTCTGTTTAATCCGGCCAGGCCTAATGGGTTAGGTCTGCATGGATTGTATGGGCTTTTATAGGCACGCATGTGTTTGGATATGCTGGCGTATGTAGAGTCAGTGCTTTGAATTCGCTCAATAAATTGTAAAACGTTGTTACATATAGATAGTGGATACAACACGATATAGACAAAAAAAGGCAGCTTAGCTGCCTTTTTCATTTTTTGGCGATTAATTTACATTCACTTCTTTACACTCCGTCGAATATTTGTCAAAAATGAATCAAGTTCACAGATGCAATATGTCAGTGAATAGGAACGGCCCCAATAAAAATAAAAAATAATAAGAAAACGACGCCATAAATTTGACCAGACAAAAATCAACTACTTTACTGTAGGCAGTCAGTCAAAAATTCGACGAGCATAGGATGCGGTTGAATGGCGTACTTCCATGACTTGGAGAAAATAAGGGTATCCTCATGTGGCGTGAGATCAAAGTGCTCCTGGTAGACGATAACGAGCAACACATGCATGACCTGCAAGTGGTGCTTAACTTCCTTGGCGAAGAGTCCTATACCAGTACCTGCAGTACCTGGAAAACCGTAGCAGAAGAAGCCTCAGACCCGATGGAGATTGTCGCCATCATGCTAGGCTCCAGCCATAAACGACCGATAGCCGATGTTCTGCATGACATCAGTGCTTGGGATAAAGGAATGCCCATCCTATACGTGGGCGAAGAAGATCTCCCTAAAGAATTACCCGATGATATTCGTCGAGCCATTATCGCTCGTGTGGATATGCCCCCCAGTTATAACAAGTTGCTAGATAGCCTGCATCGTGCACAAATTTACCGCGAACATTTTGCCCATAACCGTGTGCGAGGTGAACGCCGTCCAGTGCAATTGTTTAGAAGTTTGGTTGGCACCAGTCGCCAAATTCAATACGTACGTGAATTGATGCACCAAGTGGCAGATAAAGATGTCACTGTGTTGATCACAGGTGAAAGCGGTACCGGTAAAGAAGTCGTCGCCCGCAACCTGCATTATCATTCCAACCGCCGCGAAGAACCCTTTGTACCGGTTAACTGCGGCGCGATTCCCACTGAACTTATCGAAAGCGAATTATTTGGTCACGAAAAAGGCTCATTCACGGGTGCGATTACCTCCCGTGCAGGTCGATTTGAAATGGCCGAAGGTGGCACACTGTTTTTAGATGAAATTGGCGACCTGCCGTTAAACATGCAAGTAAAGCTGTTGCGTGTTTTGCAAGAGCGAACCTTCGAGCGGGTAGGTGGTACCAAAACCATGAAGACCAATGTTCGTATTATTGCAGCCACCCATAAAAACCTTGAAGCCATGGTCGAAGAAGGAACCTTCCGCGAAGACCTTTACTATCGCTTAAATGTGTTCCCTGTAGAAATGCCCGCGTTGCGTGATCGTCGTGAAGACGTTCCCTTATTGTTGAATGAATTGATCTCGCGAATGGAAAACGAAAAACGCGGTTCAATTCGTTTTAACTCGGCTGCGATCATGTCGCTTTGTCGTCATGAATGGCATGGCAATGTTCGTGAACTTGCCAACTTGGTAGAACGCTTAGCCATTTTGCATCCCTACGGTGTGATCGGCGTTAATGAACTGCCGAAAAAATTCCGTCACGTTGATGAAGGTGATGAGGACGAAAGCCGAATTCAAGAGCCCGTATCGTTACCCGCCGAACCCGGTTTGGTTGGTATGGATACACCGGCCTTGTTACCGGTAAATGGAATTGATTTAAAAGAATATTTAACCAACCTTGAGCGATCTCTAATTCAACAAGCGCTAGACGATGCCAGCGGTATTGTTGCGCGGGCTGCCGAGAAACTGCGCATTCGTAGAACCACGCTAGTGGAAAAAATGCGAAAGTACGGCTTGCAGCGCAAAGAGAAAGAACACGCCGAGGCCTCCTAGTAGCTTGCTCCCTATCTTATCTCAAATATAAAAGCCCGCCTCGTGCGGGCTTAGTTTGTTGATTAACCCCTTCACTTTCATTTCGAGTGTATTTTTCAGGCCGCCACAAGCACGTCCATGTGGGCTTTACGAGCGCATCCATGCGCTCAAAATCCTGAAAAACACACATCAAAACAAAAGTTCGGGATACCGCAAACGCAGTGATTATGCAGCTTTTAGCTTTTTAAATGTGTCCTCGCCATGGAGAGCCTGCCCCGCGAAGCGTTTTGGGTATGGCGAGGTCAAGGCCCCATGGATGGGTTTACGCCGTCATTTAAAAAGCTAAAAGGTGGATAAATCACGGAAATGACTACATCAAAAGCATGCGCCTGCCCAGTGCGGGCTTTTTATTACCTTTATAATTATTTTCGATTTTATAAAACCATCTCCTAAGAACACATTTTTGTACAAAGCCATCAAACCAAGAGCGGGCACACTAATTGCCACTACCGAATACCAGCCAGATATTTGGCTATGGATTGTTCGACGCAGGTTGTGGTTTTTCTTATGCAAACACCTTTAGAACTCAATTCGGGTTTACCGCCAAAAGAAGGCTTACGCCAAGCTTTTGATCTATTTAATGAAATGTCGCAACAACTCTCTGCCAGTTACGAAAAACTAGAAGGTCAAGTAACACGCCTTTCTGGTGAACTGGCCGAAGTGTCTGCGGCGCGCATGAAAGAACTAAAAGAAAAAGAACAACTGGCCGACCGACTACACAGTTTGCTTGAACTGTTACCCGGCGGTGTGGTTGTACTAGACGGCAACGGCTATATACAAGAATGCAACCCAGCAGCGCATCAACTATTGGGTAACCGAGCGTTAAAAGGTCGCCGCTGGCGTGATGTGATTCAGCGTTACTTTCAACCAAGGGAAGACGATGGCCACGAAGTTTCGCTTAAAAACGGACGCCGTTTAAGTATTCAAACCTCAGGGCTAGAAAACGAACCGGGTCAAATCGTGTTAATGATTGATCAAACCGAAACCCGAGAATTACAGGCCAAGCTGGCCCATCAGAACCGCTTAACCGCCATGGGGAAAATGGTCGCCAGTCTAGCACATCAAATTCGTACGCCTTTGTCCGGCGCCATGCTTTACGCCGAGCATTTATCCAACACCAGTTTAGATCACGAAACCCAAACCCGTTTTGCCAAAAAACTGTCTCGACAATTAAAAAACATCGAAGCCCAAGTTAGGGACATGATGATTTTTGCCCGCGGCAGTGCCCCGTTAAACCGTATTTTAAGCAGCCAAGATTTAGCCTTGCTTTTACAAGAAAGCGTTGAAATCTTAAAGAAACAATATCCGGTTTCTATATGCATTAATAACCAAGCAAGCCATGAACATATTCAATGTCACGAAGAAAGCCTGATCGGTGCCGTGCAGAATCTGATATCCAATGCCATGGATGCCGCGCAAGCCAACGCCACAGGTGCCAAGGTCGAAGTCATGCTTAGCAGTGACGACGCCCAGTTGAGCATACACATTCGTGACAATGGCAATGGCCTTAGCGATGACGTTATTGAAAAACTTTCCGAACCTTTTTTTACCACCAAATCCAACGGCACTGGCTTAGGGATACCCGTCGTCAACGCCGTTATTCGCGCGCATCATGGCAAGCTGACGTTTGCCAATAATCCAGATCAAGGTGCGTGTTTCAGCTTGCATTTACCCATAAAAAAATCGGCGGCCTTGGATGATCACCAAGCGCAACCACAGGAGTCTGCCCATGTCTGAATTTCATATGCTCGTCGTTGAAGATGATGTGCAATTACGCGAAGCCATCGTAGACACCTTGACACTGAATAAAATTAAGGTGTCCGAAGCCTGTTGTGGCGAAGAAGCAGAAGCGTTTTTACAAAGTCACACCGTAGACATGGTGTTGTCAGACGTAAGCATGTCGCCCGGTACCGGGTTCGACTTATTAGAGCACGTCAAAACCCGTTACCCAGCATTGCCCATGGTATTAATGACAGCCTATGGCGAAGTGGAAAAAGCGGTACAAGCCATTCAACAAGGTGCTATGGATTATTTGGTTAAACCGTTTGAAGTGGACGTGTTGCTGGAAACCGTTAACCAGTTTCGTGCGCAACACAACCAACCCATGGATTTAGACGAGCCAGTGGCCGAAGCACCCGCAAGCCGTGCACTGCTCAAACTGGCCGCGCAAGTGGCAAACAGCGAAGCAACGGTTTTAATTAGCGGTGAAAGTGGTACAGGTAAAGAAGTTTTAGCGCGCTATATTCACCAAAACAGTCCACGTAAAGACCAACCATTTGTTGCCATTAACTGTGCGGCCATTCCGGAAAACATGCTTGAAGCCACGTTATTCGGTTATGAAAAAGGCGCATTTACTGGCGCCTACAACAGTATGCCGGGTAAGTTTGAACAAGCCGATGGCGGTACCTTGCTGTTGGATGAAATATCCGAAATGGATATCGGATTGCAAGCCAAGCTGTTACGCGTGTTGCAAGAGCGCGAAGTTGAACGCTTAGGTGGACGCAAAACTATTAAGCTGGATGTACGTGTTATCGCGACAACCAACCGCGATTTGCTTAGCTATGTGAACGATCACAAGTTCCGTGAAGACCTTTACTATCGCTTAAGTGTATTTCCCTTGCATTGGAAGAGCTTGCGCGAACGCGTGGCGGACATACTGCCCATTGCCGAACGTTTGCTGCAAAAACACAGCAAGAAACAAGGTAAGCAATCCATTATTTTGGATGAAAGCGCTCGGGAAAAGCTGGCCTCTTATAGTTGGCCCGGCAATGTGCGCGAGTTAGATAACGTCATTCAACGTGCATTGATTATTCAATCTGGCCATCAAATTGTCGCATCGGACATCGTCATAAACCCAGAGGGCAGCAGCCAGAGTCCCGCAATATCACAAGTCGAAAACCTACATATAGTTGCAGATAACTCTGCCTTGGTTCAGGCAGCCAGCGACGCCGATGATTTGGGTAATTGCCTAAAACAGCGTGAATACACCCTGATTTTGGATGCACTTAAAAATGAAAAAAGTAAAAAAGAAGCAGCCGAAAAACTCGGTATAAGCCCTAGAACCTTACGTTACAAAATGGCCAAGATGCGCGAACAGGGTATTAGGCTGTCCGACCGCGTCTTTAATGGCTGATAAGGTTTAGTGTGCTGGCCTGTGTTATGCAAAACACATCGGGCTGATAGAAAACGCCATAAAGCTAACGGTAAAAACACCGACTAGCTCTCCGTCGCAGCGGAGCCAAAATAAATAAGGGTGATGACCATGGTCGAAAGAGCAGACATCAACAACGTCCTGATGCAGTTGCGTCAGGTACGCCAGCAAATTCAAGACACCAATAAAATTGACGGTGTTGAAGAAGTTCCGGTTAAAGAACGTTTGGCGTCAGAGGTAGAAAAAGTACAAAAGCAAAGTGCGAACTACCCAGACATTAAAACCGATCCAAATGTGCCGGACTTTCAATCCATGTTTGCGAATGCCGTTAATTCCGTCAACGAAAAACAGATGCATTCATCTGGTCTAGCTAAACGCTTTGAACGCGGCGACCCACAAGTGGACTTACCAGAAGTCATGATAGCGGCCCAAAAAGCCTCGGTTTCGTTTGAAGCCATGAAGCAAGTACGCAACAAGTTAGTCGATGCGTATAAAGACATCATGAATATGCCCGTGTAACTGGATTGAAGAAGGCGGTAGTCCATGGCCACAGATAACGTCCCCGCTAATGCGGATGATGTCGATGCAATCGACAACGATACTGATGATGGTAACGATGGCTTACCGGCAGTAGAGGATGCCAGTTCCATAAACCCAGTGATGACTGGGTTTAATCGCCTTAGTATTGTCCGTCAAGTCGGCTTGATTCTGGGCTTTGCCACCATATTGGCGTTAGGTATTGCCATTATTATTTGGTCGCAAGAAACCGCCTACCGTCCCCTTGTTAGTAACTTAGAAGATTATAACGCTCGCGAAATTCTCGAAGCCCTAGATGGCAAAGGCATTGACTACACCATTAACCCAGCCAGTGGCATCGTCATGGTGGCAGAAGATGAAATTCACGAAGCCCGTTTAGCCCTCGCCCCCATCATTGCCCATAACGAGCCCGGTGTTGGTTTAGAACTGTTAGAAAAAGAACAGGGCTTGGGCACCAGCCAGTTTATCGAAAATGCGCGTTATCGCCGTGGCTTAGAGGGCGAGTTGGCGCGAACAATTTCTAGCTTGCAAGCTGTGCGCAATGCACGCGTTCATTTAGCGCTACCAAAACAATCTGTGTTTGTACGGGATGATCGCGAGCCTAGAGCATCCATCTTCTTAGAAATATACGGTGGTAAAGGCATTACCAAAGACCAGTCAGACGCCATCATCAGTTTAGTGGCCAGTGCCATACCTGAATTGCCATTAGAAAACATTACCTTGGTGGACCAAAAAGGAAACTTGTTATCGCGTCAAGAAGAAAGCAAAGAAGATCTACTGGCAACAAAACAATTTGAATATGCACGTAAAGTCGAAGACAACTTAAACCATCGACTACGTCGTTTGTTAGAGCCGCTGCTTGGCACAGATAACTTCCAGTCAGAAGTGGCAGCCGATGTTGACTTCACTGTGGTTGAACAGACCGAAGAGTTATATAACCCAGATTTAATAGCACTGCGTAGCGAACAAACCTTAGATGAAGAAAGCATAAGTAAAGCCGATGGTGGAATTCCTGGTGCTTTATCCAACCAGCCTCCCGGTGCGGCCGATGCGCCAGAGCAGGCGGCTGGCGGTGAAGGCGGCGCACCAGCACAACCTATGGAACGCCGCAGCGAAAAAACTCGCAACTATGAAGTTGATCGCACTTTGAGTCATACTCAACATCAGGTGGGACGGGTCAAACGCCTGACCGTATCAGTGGCCATTAACGATAAAGAAGTAACCAATCCAGAAACCGGTGCAAAATCGCAACAACCTTGGACAGAGGCTGAATTAAAACGCATCGAACTGTTGGTAAAAGACAGTGTTGGATTTAACGCCGCCCGTGGTGACAGTGTCAGTGTGGTGAACTCTTTATTCTTAGGCGCACCGATAGAATTAGGCGAACCGGATTTTTGGCGTCAGCCTTGGTTCTGGGACATCATCAAACAAGTGCTAGCCGGACTATTCCTACTGATTATTATCTTCGGTGTTGTTAGACCAATTGTTCGCAACCTGATTGATTCTGGCAAAGAGGAAGAAGAGGAAGATGTTGCACTGGATGAACTTGGCGATGCAGAAGACTTATTCGGCGACGACAAAGTAACACTGACCGGTGTAGATGAATTCCTGTTGCCCGGTGCATCAGAAGGATTTGAACGGCAATTGGATGCGCTCAAAGGTTTGATCGCAGAAGACCCAGCCCGTGTTGCACAAGCCTTTAAGAAATGGGTGAACGATGGCGGATGAAAAAAACCTAGCTAACGCGGTGGAAGGTAAAACAGAAGCATCGGTTAAAGCGGGCGACTTGGCTGCACTGAATCATAAAGAGCGTGCCGCCATTTTGCTTATGAGCTTGGGTGAGAAAGACGCGGCGGAACTGTTAAAACATCTCGGCCCCAAAGAAGTTCAAATGGTGGGTGCCACCATGGCCGCGTTAAAAGATGTTACGCAAACGCAAGTAGAAGGCGTTGTTGCCGAATTTTTAGATAGCCTTGCCGGACAAACCGGTATGGGGCTAGGTGCAGACGAATACATTCGCAACATGTTGACGGCTGCACTGGGTGCAGAAAAAGCCGGCGGTTTAATCGACCGGATTTTAATCGGTGGTAACACCACAGGTTTGGACACCTTAAAGTGGATGGAATCTCGAGCCGTGGCCGACATTATTCGACACGAGCACCCGCAGATTCAGGCGATTGTTATTGCTTATTTAGAACCGGATCAGGCCGCCGAAATTCTGTATAACTTTGACGAAAAAGTGCGACTCGACATCATGATGCGGGTCGCATCGTTGCAAGCAGTGCAGCCCGCTGCATTGCAGGAGCTAAACGATATTTTGGAAAAACAATTTTCGGGCAACCAAGGTACGCAAACTCAGCAAATGGGTGGCGTCAAGGTGTCTGCTGGCATTATCAACAACCTCGACAGCACCATGGCCAACGAATTGTTGGATCAAATCAAAGAGGTGGACGAAGAACTGGGTACCCAAATTCAGGACCTTATGTTTGTCTTCGAAAATCTCAACGATGTGGACGACCGTGGTATTCAAGCCTTGCTACGGGAAGTATCGGGCGATCTGTTGACCATTGCACTCAAGGGTGCCGACGACGACCTGAAAGAAAAAATATTCAAAAACATGTCCAAACGCGCTGCCGAATTGCTGCGTGATGACCTTGAAGCCAAAGGCCCAGTTAAAGTTAGCGAAGTGGAAAATGCGCAGAAAGAAATTCTGGCTATTGCACGGCGTATGTCTGATGCAGGCGAAATTGTATTGGGTGGCGCAGGCGGCGAGCAAATGCTGTAAAGCGTGACGCTAAATGGAATGTATTTAACAATTTATGACCAAGCGATCTAAATATGCCCGCATCCCAGCGGAAGAAGTACAAGATCCCAAAAAGTGGCACTTGCCCTACTGGGTGGAGCCTTCGCATTTGGTGCAAAAAGACGATGAGATCGAAGTCGAAGACGAAGAAATTGAAGTCGAAGTTGAACCCTTAACCGCAGAGCAACTAGAGCAAATTCGACAAGAGGCTTATAACGAAGGTTTAGAACAAGGCTTGGTAGAAGGCCGTCAAAAAGGTGAGCGCCTTGGTTACGAAGATGGTTTTAACGAAGGCAAGGAAGAAGGCTACCAAGAAGGACAACAGCAAGGTTTAGCCGAAGGCAAAACCCAAGGCGAAGCCCAAGCGTTACAGGAAGGCCGAGCAAAGACAGAACAAAAAGTAACGGAACTGACTACTCTGCTGACGGCATTGGCTGCGCCCATCGAAAACGAAAAAAGACAGCTAGAAGCACTCTTACCAGAACTGGTACTTAAACTTACCGAACAAATTATTCAAGCTGAATTATCGCAAGGTAGCGAACACGCCATGGCCTTTTGTCAAAAGGCCGTAGATGCATTGCCCACAGGGGCAAAAAACATCACCGTGTATGTCAGCCCCCATGACTTACCCTATGTTGAAGCTGCATTAGAGCAGCACAATGAATCTTGGGATGTGCAAGAAGACGATGAACTGCAAGCCGGTGGCTGTCGTGTTGAAAGTCACGAATCCATAGTGGATTTTACGTTAGAACGACGTTGGCAAACCCTAGTCGATGAATTTTTACAAAGCTATAAACTTGGTGAATTACACGCTGACGAACTGCCTCACTATGAATTTGAGGACGAACATTTAGACGAAAGCCTCGGAAATAATCTAGAAGAAAATACAGACGCACAAATAGAAGACCAAATAGAAGACCAAATAGATGACCAAGTAGAAGTCCGAATAGATGAATTGGAAAACGAGCCGGAAGAAGAACAAGTAGACGACCAAATAGACGAATTAGAAAACGAACTAGTAGCAGAACAAGCGGAAGAACAAATTGCTGAACAAACAATAGAACAAGAACCCCCATACAGCAACGCTTCAATAGAAAACAACGCCACGGACACAGAAGCCGATGAAAGCGCTGAAAATCCTTAACCATATTAATCAGTCCATTAAAACCAATCCGGCCCCGGTCGTCAGCGGTCATTTAACACGTATGGTGGGTCTGACGTTAGAAGCAAAGGGCTGTAAAGTTAAAATTGGTGATCGTTGTTTGGTCGAAGGTGACGGCCAAAGTACCGAAGCAGAAGTCGTCGGCTTTGACCAAAATAAATTTTTCCTCATGCCCATCGAGCCAGTGCAAGGGCTCTCTCCTGGGGCTAAAGTCACACCGTTACAAGGTTCCCGTTTTGTGGCCGTTGGCCCCAGTTTATTGGGGCGAGTGATCAACGGTGCGGGACAACCCTTAGATGGAAAAGGCGTGCCCATTTGTGTTGATCGCACCAGCATCGAAGGTCAAATCATCAACCCAATGGACCGCGCGCCCATACGCGAAACCATCGACGTGGGTATTCGTGCGATCAATGCATTGCTTTGTGTGGGTAAAGGCCAGCGGATGGGTTTGTTCGCTGGTTCTGGTGTGGGTAAAAGTATGTTACTCGGCATGATGACCCGTTTTACCAATGCCGATATTTGCGTGGTAGGACTGGTAGGCGAACGGGGACGTGAGGTACAAGAATTTATTCAAGACATACTTGGCGAAGAAGGATTAAAGCGAGCCGTGGTGGTGGCCTCTCCTGCGGATGACTCACCCATCATGCGTTTACGGGCGGCTAATTTATCAACCTCCATTGCCGAATATTTTCGTGACCAAGGTAAAGACGTGTTGCTACTTATGGATTCGTTGACCCGTTTTGGACAAGCGCAGCGCGAAGTCGCGTTAGCCGTGGGAGAACCACCGGCGACCAAAGGGTATCCACCTTCGGTGTTTTCTAAAATTCCAAAACTTGTTGAACGCACAGGTAATGGGAAACCCGGTGGCGGCTCCATCACGGCGTTTTATACTGTGTTAACAGAAGGTGACGACCTACAAGATCCCATTGCCGATTCAGCCCGTGCGATTCTTGATGGTCACATTGTGTTGTCCCGCCGTTTAGCCGAAGAAGGTCATTACCCAGCCATTGATGTGGAGTCCTCCATCAGTCGTGCCATGCCCCAGTTAATCGACCGCGAAACGCTCTCGAAAGCGCAAAAGTTCAAACACCTTTATAGTCTTTACGAACAAAACAAAGACTTGCTTAGCGTGGGAGCGTACAGCCCAGGTAGTAATCCAGAGTTAGATTTAGCGGTTAAACTCATGCCTGTCATGCGTGCGTATTTACAGCAAGGGTTGGATGAAAACTTTGATATAGAAGAAAGTCAAAACGGTTTAAATGCGATTTTGCACGCCACGCAAGCGCAGAAAAACCCAAGCCAAATTCAAATGAGTCAATAAATAGACAATAAACAAGACGTTTAAACATAGACTCTAAAACAAAGACGCTAAAACGTAGACCTTAAATACAGGGCCAAAATACAAGCCCTAAACAAAACGCCCATCGCCAGAGCGTAAGCCGGAGACCTTGATTGTGTCCCATCAACGTGCCAACCGATTAGCGCCGCTGATTCGTATAGCAGAAAAGTCAGTGCAAGAAGCCTTAGCATTCTTAGGCTCGGTACAACAACGTATGGAGGCAGAAAAGGCCCGCCGTGAAGATCTTATCCTGTACCAAAAGGAATATCACGCCGCGTTTAATCTTAAAGGCCAGTCCGGTGTAACTGGTGCTCAAATTCAACAATTCGAAGCCTTCATGCAGCAAATTGACAGCGCATTAGTCAGTCAACAGCGTCAAATACATAACATAGAAGGGCAGCTTGCCAAGGCAAGAGAAGTCTACATTAAATTAAATACACGACTGGAAAGTTACAAAAAGTTAAAAACTCGTCTCACAGACCAAGCCATTGCGTCAGAAAATCAACAACTGCAAAAGCTGTTAGATGAATTGGGCGCACAAGGTCATCGACGTCATTCCAATTAGCTCTTAACTCCCTAATTTTAAGCAGTGTTTAGCACTAGAAAGCGCGCTTTTAGCGTCTAATCTTTAGGTTATAACCTAATTAGGACGCGACAATGGACTGCGAAAAACTGGAACTGGGCAGCAAATGCACCATAGTTCGAGCAGAGGAACTGCACGCCAAAATGGAATCCCTCCTGCAAACTGGTCAAGACATACAAGTTGATGCCACCACGGTTGAGCAATGCGATACCGCGGCATTGCAATTGTTATTGGCGTTTCATTTCGAGCTCCAAAAGCTCGGTCGCAAATTGCATTGGCAAGCCCCTTCAGAAGCCACTTTAAATGCCGCTAAATTAATCGGACTAGAAGAACCCCTAGGTCTTAACACAAGCCATTAAATAATGGAGAAAACAGCATGGCGAAAATCCTTGCAGTGGACGATTCCGCATCCATGCGTCAAATGGTCAGTTTTACGTTAAAAGGTGCTGGCCATGACGTGGTAGAAGCAAGTGACGGAACCGAAGCCCTTGAAATTGCCAAAAAGCATGAAGTGGACTTAGTGCTGTCAGACGTAAACATGCCAAAAATGAACGGCATTGAATTAGTTAAAAATCTACGTCAACTGCCCACCTATAAATTTACGCCTATTTTAATGCTCACCACTGAGTCGGCTGGTGATAAAAAAATGGAAGGCAAGTCCGCAGGCGCAACCGGATGGATCGTTAAACCGTTTAACCCAGACCAGTTGTTATCAACCATTAAAAAAGTGTTGGGCTAAGCGTTATGAGTATCGACCTCAGTCAGTTTCATCAAGTTTTTTTTGAAGAAAGCTATGAAGGGCTGGACACCATGGAAAGTGGTTTGCTCGCCATGGATATTGGCCAACCCGACTCCGAGGTCATCAACGACATTTTTCGGGCGGCGCATTCTATTAAAGGCGGTTCGGGTACTTTTGGGTTTAGTCAGGTTGCCGACTTTACCCATGTGGTCGAAACCCTGTTAGATGAAGTACGTTCTGGCGACCGCGCAATCACGCAAACCAGTTTGGACTTGCTGTTATCGTCGGTAGATTGCATACGTGGTTTGTTGGAGCAATTACAGGCTGGTGATGACCCAGATTTGTCACAGGCCAAATCATTAAAAGCAGAATTTGAAGCTGTGTTGGCAGGGCAAGAACCCAGTGGCGCAACGCAATCAACTGAGTCAGATTCGGCGTCGTCAACATCCGAAAGTGTTGAAACGGCTGGCGACCAGTCTGCCCCGCCGCCCAGTCAGGACAATGTTGGCGAAGGCAATGGTAACGAGGGTAACGGTAACGAGGGTGACGGTAACGAGGGTGACGGAGGCGGCAGTCATGGTTGGAAAATCTACTTCTGCCCCGAAGCAGAACTATTACAATCGGGTAATGAACCCACGCGCATGTTCCGTCAACTCAGCGAATTATGTGATGGACAGTTTTTTGTAAAAGCGGTTACTAATAAGTTACCCACAGTCAGTGCGATGAATCCGGAATATTGTTATCTGGCATGGCACATAGAGCTACGTAGCGCCGTTGATCGAGCAGACGTTGATGAAGTGTTTGAATGGGTTGTGGACTCGGCCGAAATAATTATCGAGCCTTTAGCGCTGGCTTCAACTTCTACTGATCCAATCGCAAGTCAACCAGCCAGCGAAACCGCTAGTGAACCTAGTAGCACTCAGCCTAGTGTTCAGGCGAATACGCCCGCAGCTGCCATCGAGCCCTCTAAAGCATCCGCTAATGAAACCTCGGAAGAAAGCGCGAAAGAACCCTCTAAAGAAACTGCCAAGGCCAACAAAAGTACCGCACAAGAAAGCTCATCCATTCGCGTTAGCATCGACAAGGTGGATAGTCTGATTAACATGGTGGGGGAATTGGTGATTACGCAATCCATGTTAGGGCAGCTCGGTCGCGATTTTGATATTAGCCGTGTACAAAGGCTGCAAGAAGGGCTTGCGCAATTAGAGCATAACACCCGCGAGCTACAAGAAAGCGTGATGAAAATCCGCATGATGCCTATCAGCTTTGTGTTTAGCCGTTTCCCTCGGTTAGTTCGTGATGTAAGCCGGACATTAAGCAAAAAAATTGAATTGGTAATGGCAGGCGAAAACACCGAACTGGATAAAACCGTGATGGAAAAAATCGGTGATCCATTGGTTCACCTAATTCGCAATTCCATTGACCACGGTATTGAAAAACCCGATGTGCGCGCCAGCAAAGGTAAGCCAGAAACCGGTAAAGTTCATCTAAACGCTTATCATCAAAGCGGCAACATTGTGATTGAAATAAAAGATGATGGTGCAGGGCTTAATACCGAAAAAATTCTTCAAAAAGCCAAACAAAAAGGTTTGGTGCCAGAAGACGCTCAGCTATCAAAAGAACAGATATTTGACCTGATCTTCCATGCTGGTTTCTCAACCGCAGACCAAGTGAGCGACCTTTCAGGGCGCGGTGTGGGCATGGACGTGGTGCGCAGTAATATCGCAGCCTTAAATGGCTCCATCGAAGTGACCTCCGAAACCGATAAAGGCACACGGTTTGTGATTCGCCTGCCGTTAACGCTGGCCATTCTCGATGGTCAGTTAGTGAGAGTTGGTGAGCAAATATTTATCTTTCCGTTGGTTAGCATTGTGGAATCCATACAGAGCGATGACCAAGCTATCAACAATGTGGGCGGCTACAGTGATGTGCTGAAACTGCGGGATGAATACGTCCCCATTTTGCAATTGAGTAAAGCCTTTAATATTCCGACCACGCAAAAAAATCTACAAGATCAGATTATATGTGTGGTTGAAGCCGATGGCGAAAAGTCCGGTGTAGTCGTCGATGAACTCTTGGGCCAGCAGCAAGTAGTGATCAAAAGCCTAGAAGAAAACTACCGCAAGGTAGAAGGCATTTCTGGTGCGACCATACTTGGCGATGGCACAGTGGCTCTCATTATAGATATCAGCGGCTTAGCAAAAATGAGCGGCGTATCGTTAAAACATTTGGACAGTGCTCATAAAGCAGCCTAGGCAAAACACAGTGGATAAGTGGATATATCTATGAGTGCAGTGGAAGAAGAACAAATCGACGATCAGGATATCGATTCATCAGATATTAACCCGCAAGAACAGGTCGATACCGAACAGTATTTGACGTTCATTATGGCGGACGAAGAGTACGGCGTTGATATTCTTGCGGTACAAGAAATACGTGGTTGGGAATCGGCCACACCCGTACCGAATTCACCTGCCCACATTAAAGGCGTTATTAATTTACGCGGCACCATTGTGCCGATTATGGACTTAAGACAACGCTTTGGTTTGCCCGCCATTGAGTACGGCGACGAGACGGTAGTGGTGGTGTTAAAAGTAAAACTTGGTCGAGCGCAGCGTGTCATGGGCATCATAGTCGATGCCATTTCAGATGTGTATGACGTGCCAGCCGAACAAGTTAAAAGCACTGGCCTTGGTGACAATGTTAATGCCCGATTTATTCGTGGCTTAGTATCGGTCAATAAGGGCATGGTTATTTTATTGGAATTGGAAAAGCTATTAACGCTTGAAGACTAAACGCGGGGAGCTGAAATGGAACTGTATCGGCGCATGAGTATTCAATACAAACTGGTATTACCTTGGTTGCTGCCCATTCTGGGTTTGGTGTACGCAGGCATTACTGCACCCGCAGGTGTTATGGGTGAACTACTGTTGGTGACAGGTCTGCTATGTGCAGCTGGGATGATAGCCACCTGGTTATTGGGTCATAAGGTTTTGACCACCATTGCCTATGCCACTAAAAGTGCAAACGCCACGGCTAATCGAGAATTTAATTACGAGCCACCCATGTTGGGCCGTGATGAATTGGCCCATTTAATTTACACCTTGGTGAACCTGCGTAACTCGGTCCGTCATATGGTTAAAAAAGGTGTCGCAAGTGAAGATGAGGGTGTTTCAGCATCAGACCAAGCGGCTACAAAACAAAGTAATATTGAAGTTCGAGAAAACGCATCAAAAGTAGAAGCTATAAGCCGCTCTAATGCCGTTATTGAATTCAACCTTGACGGTACCATCATCACCGCAAACGACAATTTTTTAGATGCAATGGGATATCGCCTTGAAGAAATTCAAGGCCAACATCACAGCATGTTTGTGGATGCCGTTTACAAAGAAAGCGCGGAATATAAAGACTTTTGGGCAAAACTGAATCGTGGGGAATTTGAATCGGCAGAGTACCCTCGTGTCGCTAAAGGCGGGCGCGAAATTTGGATTCAAGCCTC
>JBFHVZ010000022.1:0-25229 GCA_041589295.1 Pseudomonadales bacterium | reverse complement strand
GCTTCCCAGTGCAGTATGTAAACCGTCCGAACTTAGACTTCCGTGGTTTCTGCGGCACCGTCGCCAGCGGTATCGTGCGTCCAGGTGATGCCATCACCGCTTTGCCATCGGGCAAACAAAGCGTGGTGAAATCCATCGTCACCTTTGAAGGCAACCAACAAGAAGCCTTCATCGACCAAGCCGTTACTCTGACCTTGGAAGACGAGATCGACATCAGCCGTGGCGACATGATCGTGAAAACCAGCGATCTACCAGCCACCGCTAGCCGCATCAACGCCGACATCGTGTGGATGGCCGAAGGCAGCATGAAACCGGGTAAGCAATACGACCTGAAATTTGCGTCTACGCCAAACACAGGTTCCATCTCCAAAGTACACCACCGTGTTGACGTGAACACCATGGAACGCTTTGAAGCAGAAGAACTAAAACTGAACGAAATTGGCCTGTGCGAACTGACACTGAACAAACCCGTTGCGTTTGACCCGTATCAGAAAAACCGTGCAACCGGCGCCTTCATCATCATCGACCGTCTAACCAACGTTACCGTTGGCGCGGGCATGATCGTAGGCGAAGCCGAAGAAGAAACGTCCGAGCGTTTGACTGCCGTATCGGCCCAAGAAAAAGCAGCGCGTTTCGATCAGAAAGCCGTTTCTATTTACTTCACTGGCAGCAACAAACACGTACTGGCCGGTGCAGTGGATCGCAAACTGTTTGCACTGGGTAAAGCTGCCGCATTGGTGAGCCGCGATGACATTGGCGAAAACAGCGCCGGTGACATTGCACGCATCATCAACCAAGCTGGCCTGATTGCACTGTGCACCTTCGAAGGTGATGCTGACGCGTTAACGCTGAACGCCGATACGACTTCGGTTGAGGCAGCGATTGCTGAAATTCAGGATAAAGGCATTATCTAAACTAGCTACGTTGCCGATGCTGCGTTAAAAGCGTTCTCGAATTGCTCATGTACCAACAACGTACACTCCGCATTCTCGAACGCTTTGTGCCTTGCCTCGACTGCCTCGCTTACGTTTAGAATTCATCAAGCTGAGGACTGACGTCCGACGCTGTTGTAGGAGGCTGCTTGCAGGCGATTATTTCGAAATGCTCACGTACATAAAACGTACGCTGCGCTTTCTTAGCAATCGCCGCCTCGCCTTAGCCTCCTCAATAACGCTTAAACAGCGCAAAATAAAAAAACCGTTTTAGTGAAAACTAAAACGGTTTTTTTTATGTGGAAGATAAATCATTCAACCGCTGACTCAGCTACTCGCTAAAACGCTTTAACCCTGCTTTCTGAATCAATGGTTCAAGCACTTCGACGGCCCCATTATTTTTATGCCAAACAATGTAAGTGTAATCCCAATCTTCTGTAATGATGCACTCCAACTCGGGGATCACTAACCGTATAAATTGATCACTGGTTTTGTTTTGGCTACGCTGAAAATCCGCTAATAAAAACTCAACATTATCCACAGGTTTTAGAGCTTGTTGCTCGAAATCAGGCACATAAACCGAAAAATTGCGTGTAAGTTCACGCAACCAATCGTTAAAGCGATGCCATTCGGCTTCTGACACTTGATCTAACTTGTGTAGGTTTTCTTGACCCAGCCAACCATCCCAGAGCGAAACAAAGGTTTTTGAAAAACAGGACTGTGGCTCATGATTTTCGTAGTAGTTGCTAAAAATGTAATACTCCATGAGGCTACTCACCAGTCTCTTGCTTCTTATCCTCAGTCGTTTTGTCGGCCCCTTCAAACACAATAGATGGATCATCAATCAAACGACCAATACCTGTGGTGAATTTTTCCGCCGAGTCTTTTAAACCTTGTACAGAGATGGGTTTATTCGGGTTAAGTGTTTCTGGGTCGCACTTAGGGTTTTCGGCACATTCGGATTTTTTTTGTTCTTCGACTTTTTGCTCCTCGTTTCTTCTAAGTCTTTCATTGTATGAATGCTTATTATGTAGTATCCCCACACCCAACACGAGGGTTGCCGACGCCGCCGGAACCATAAATTCTGCGCACCCACTCAGCATAACCATCACGACCACGACCCACATTACTTTCATAGTTAAACCGACCAATGAGTTAAAAAAACAAAAACCGTTTTAGTGAAAACTAAAACGGTTTTTGTTGTGCGGGTTGTAATAGCGAAATATGGCCAGCTCGAACGATAAAATATCCTAACGAACCAAACCGCCCTAACCCACACGAACAGTTAATAATGGTAACGCAGTTGTGCGATTAGAATTGCATTGCCGTGCACTTTATAAACGATTCGATGCTCATCATTTATTCGCCGAGACCAATAACCAGACAATGCGTGCTTTAATTGCTCTGGCTTGCCTATACCTTCAAAAGGATCGCGCGAGATTTCTTTAATGAGTGTATTCACTCGCTTCAATATCTGTTTATCGGTCTTTTGCCAATAAAGGTAATCCTCCCAAGCTTTTTCGGCAAAAATCAACTTCACTCCTGAAGCTCCCTTTCTGTTCCATTGCCTTGCTCTAGCTCAGCAATTGATTCCATCAGTCGACGTGCATTTTTAGGACTTCTGAGCAAGTACGCGGTTTCTTCTAAGGCTTGGTAATCTTCCATGGAAATCATGACCACTGCCCCCTCGCCTTTGCGTGTGATGGCGATCGGAGCATGATCGTTGCAAACCTGCTCCATGGTCTTGGCCAGATTACTACGTGCTGCCGTATAGCTAATGCTATCCATAACCCACCTGTACATGTACATAATTCAGTACAATAGAGTAGTAACACCTCGGTAGGCTGTCAATTAAAATTGGCTAAAGCAACTACTCACCAGTCTCTTGCTTCTTATCCTCAGTCGTTTTGTCGGCCCCTTCAAACACAATAGATGGATCACCAATCAAACGACCGATACCTGTGGTGAATTTGTCCGCCGAGTCTTTTAAACCTTGTACAGAGATGGGTTTATTCGGGTTAAGTGTTTCTGGGTCGCATTCCGGATCCTGATCGCAAGCCAATTTGACCGCCTGTTTTTCTTGCTTTTCTTTTTGCTGCTTTTGATGCGAGTTATATTGCAATCCTACCCCTATGGCATACACCCCCGCGAATCCGGCAACGGGCATAAATTCTGCGCACCCACTCAGCATGACCATCAAGACCACGACCCACATCACTTTCATAGTTAAACCGACCAATGAGTTAAAAAAACAAAACCGTTTTAGTTTTCACTAAAACGGTTTTGTTTAACAGCCAAATCATTAGCAAGTGGCTTTAATGCAGAATGCTTTCCGAGCCTGCTACCACGTTGCCAAATTCCCCCGGTAATAGACTGTGTTTATTTACCACAAGCGTGTCATACACATCAAAGTCAAAGAACTCTTCATGACCGCTAATTGGATCCAGTAAAACACAGGTGGCGTCTATGCTATCCAGCGCGACCACAACCGCGCTTTTGAATCCGTCGTGACAGTGGATGGCGACGATGTCGCCGACGTCCACTTCACGCATGACGGTTGGAATATCGTCGGCGAGCAGATCATCCGCTGGCAGCGGGGTAATAAAGCGAGCGGCGGCCACCACGTGCAATACGTCGATCACGCCTTCGTCTGTCAGGTCTAACGGTTCGGCACCGTCTACATCCAGTTCAAGCATTTTATTAAGTAATAGAAAGAACAAAGACAAATCGTCTTCGGTCCAGCGCAGGTCCATGGCGGTTGGGTGCGGGGATGGGATGTCTGTAGGTAATAGGATTTCGCGGGGCTGGAGCCCGTCCATTTCCGGCATTACGATATTGACCTGATCGGTACCTGTACCTTCAATATCGGCCAGACGCCATTTCAATTGATGTTTGGCAATCTGTGTCATGACTGACCTCCCTTAACTGGAGCTGTTGGCGCGTTTTCCGTTGCGATGTCACTGGGTACTGCGTTGCGGTACTGCGTCGATAAGCTTATGGGAACTACCTATGTGCGTATGGGTTAGTACATATTTGGCTACCCATGTTGTTAGCAGAAGGTTGTTAGTGTTTGCTGACAACCATTAACTAACAGTCAAGTTTTGTGCCGCTACTCCTTATAAGACTGGACCAAACAGGACAAGGTGGGTTTTCACCCCGTTTGGTACTTTCATACAAAGTCAGTTGAACTTACCATTTACCTCAAGATAGCGTTCTGGGAGGTTCATTGTATACACCATCCCTAGAGCAAAAGTGCATAAAATTTTATATTTTAATAGCGATAAGTAATGTCAAAAGGCTCCCCCATGTTTATTTTACGTCCCACAGTTCTCTTTCTTTGTGCGCTGCTGTCGGCTTGCGCCAGCTTGCCTGATGGCGCTCAAATCGAAGCCAGTGCTGAGATTCAAGCCGGTAAAAACCAAGCGAGCGTGGCCAGCTTAATGCAAAACGCTAAGCTTGAGCTGGCGAAAGGCACCAACGATGACCTGGCCGTATTTGCACCTTCGTATTTGCAGCAGGCCACCAGCAGTTATGAGCAGGCATTGCTCGCCGAAAAGTCTGGTGATGAGGCAGCCGTTCGCCGTTTTGCCATTCAAACCAGCAAGTATTTGCAGGCTGGCCAAGGGGTGAAGACCACAGTGCTAACCACGTTGGAAAAAACGCTGCAGCACCGTAATACCTTGCTGGAATTAAACGCCAGCCAGCACTTTCCAGAAGAAAGCAAACAGGTAAACCTAGCCTTTAATGAGCTGGTGTTGATGATCGAGCAACAAAAGGTCAATGAAGCCCGCGAGGCGCAAACCCCTGTTATTAAGCAAATGCGCGCATTGGAAGTTAAAGCAGTTAGTTACATTCACCTAAGCCAAGCCGAAGAAATCTATCAACAGGCCATGAAACTGGGTGCGGATAAATTGGTGCCCACCACGGTAAAAGAAACAGACCAAGTATTGAACACCGCTCGTCAGCTCATCAGTCAAAATCCTAAAGACAAAAATCGAATTTTGGAGCAAGCGCAAACCAGCACGTTTGCAGCAGAGCGCCTATATCACCTGACCCGCATGGCTCAGCGCTTTCAAGTGGCAGAAGCCTCTCAGCTAGAAGGGCTATTGCTGGATATGGAAAAGGCCATGACGCGCATTCAGTCCGCACTGAATATTGAAGATATCCGCAATCTTTCACTCAACGACCAATCCCTAGTGTTGGAAGAGCGCAGCAAAGAAGTACGCGCCATTGCTCAAGGGGAGCTCATCAAGTCTGACCGAAAGATCACGCAAGCCGAGTTAGATAAGTGGCGTCGCAAGGTGGTGTTGCTGCAAGGTGAAGTTCGCCGCTTGCAGCGGGCATTAGAAGAAAACAACTAACCAAAAAAGCCGGACAATTTGTCCGGCTTTTTTAACACTCTCTTACGCTCAACCCTTTAAAAGGTTAGCGCTCAACCTGATCCAGCAGCTCTTGGCGCGTAGTGATCATGGTCTGGTAGGTTTCCATTAAGGCAAAGCGCCGCGGGTTGTTTCCGTGCTGCAAACGCGCCAATTGGTGCTCGAGCTTCTGAATCTCGTCGCGTAAGCGCAAAACCAGATGTTCTGCAGAGGATTCACCGCGAAGTGGGCTTCGACCTTCATATGACATAGGCAACCTTCCCTGGTGCTGAGTGGCAAGTCTTGTGAATGAATGCATTTAAGCGCTCTCGAGTCGATGTAACCATATACCGTAAGCGAAAGTGTAAGACAAACCTCAGTCTAAATTCAGCCAGCCATTTCTTAGCTTAAAGTACCAGAATTAGCATTTCATCCAGACCAACCCTCCAGCCCAGTGGTGACGCGGGGTTAGTTAATACTGACTGCTGAAGCGGCGAATATCTGGCCCCGTTTTGAAGGAAAAGGCTTACATAGGTTGGAGAAAAAGCCGCCGAAGCCCCAAGCCCTTCTCTCAGCACCCACCCTTCGGGTTTTTATCAGACTTCGAAAGGAAACTGGGCAGAAAGTATCCATAGGTTTATAATGCGCCCCCTTTATTTTTCAGCGATATGGTACAAATCGTGGCGAAGAAGCTGTACATCAAAACCCATGGTTGTCAGATGAACGAATACGACTCATCGCGCATGGCGGACCTATTGGGTGAAACCCACGCGTTGGAGCTCACTGATGATCCGGCCGAAGCCGATGTGATGCTGCTCAACACCTGTTCCATTCGCGAAAAGGCTCAAGAGAAGGTATTCCACGAATTGGGCCGTTGGAAGAAATTCAAAGACGCCAAACCGGACCTCATCGTCGGCGTGGGCGGCTGTGTCGCCAGCCAAGAAGGCGAAGCCATCCGTAAGCGCGCACCATTAGTGGACATGGTTTTCGGCCCACAAACCTTGCACCGTCTGCCGGAATTCGTTGACGCCAGCGCCAACAAAATCCCAGTGGTGGACGTGACCTTCCCTGAAATCGAAAAATTCGACCACCTGCCTGCCCCCAAAGTCGAAGGGGCCAGTGCCTTTGTCTCCGTCATGGAAGGCTGCTCCAAATACTGTACTTTCTGCGTGGTGCCTTACACCCGAGGCGAGGAAGTGAGCCGCCCGTTTGCCGACGTCATGAAAGAAGTGCAGCAATTGGCCGACCAAGGTGTGCGCGAGATTAACTTCTTGGGTCAAAACGTAAATGCCTATCGTGGCGAAACCGAAGACGGTGACTTCGCCGATTTAGCCGAGCTCATTACCCAAGCCGCCGACATCGAAGGCATTGACCGCATTCGCTTTACCACCAGCCACCCAGTGGAATTCACCGACAGCTTAATTCAGGTGTACGCCGAAGTACCCGAGCTGGTGAGCCACCTGCACCTGCCGGTGCAAAGCGGCAGTAATAAGATTTTGGCTGCCATGAAGCGCGGACACGAAATCGACATGTACATTGATAAAATTCGCCGCATTCAAAAGCTGCGTCCTGACATCAGCCTAAGTTCGGACTTTATTATCGGCTTCCCAGGTGAAACCGATGCTGACTTTGAAGACACCATGAACCTGATCGCCGAGATCGGTTTCGACACCAGCTTTAGCTTTGTGTACAGCGCGCGCCCCGGCACACCTGCAGCGGAACTGGAAGACGACCTGCCAGAAGAAGCGAAAAAACAGCGTCTGCAAATTTTGCAAACCCGTATTACGCAAAACGCGCAGCAAATTAGCCGCCGCATGGTGGGCAACACAGAAACCATTTTGGTTACCGGTGTATCGAAAAAAGATCCAGGTCAGCTGCAAGGCCGTACCGAAAACAACCGTGTGGTGAATTTCCGTTGCGACGATCACAGCCTCATCGGTAAATTCGTCAAAACCAAAATTGAAGACGCCTACTCAAACAGCTTGTTAGGCACTTACTTACCTGAGCTGGGCGTTTTCTAACGCCCACCAGTAAAAAACAGAGACCCGTCATTTAATGACTGACACGCAACTTGCTCAAACCGTTCAGCGCCAATTCAAACTTGAGCCCGACAACGCTCGCCGCCTAGCCAACCTTTGCGGCCACTTGGACGCCCACGTCAAACAAATTGCCGAGCACTTCGGTGTGCAGATTTTCAATCGTGGTAACGAATTCAATGTCTCTGGTGCCACCACAGCGGTGGACTATGCCGAGGACATTATTCAGCGTCTTTACCGCGAAACCCACAATAGCACCGTCATCAGCGCCGAGCTGATTCACCTATTGTTGCTAGAAGCCGACGTTGAATTGGCCCATCAAAAAGAACGCAGTGAAAGCGGCGGCCCCAAAAACGTCATCATTAAAACGCCAAAGCTGACCATCCGCCCCCGTGGCCCCAACCAGCAGCGTTACGTCAAAACCATTCTTGCCAATGACATTAACTTTGGTGTTGGCCCAGCCGGTACCGGTAAAACCTATTTAGCGGTGGCCTGCGCCGTGGAAGCTTTGATGCGCGACGACGTGCAAAAAATCCTATTGGTACGCCCTGCGGTAGAAGCCGGTGAAAAATTAGGCTTCTTACCCGGCGACCTTGCGCAGAAGATCGACCCGTATTTACGTCCCTTATATGACGCCCTGCATGACATGCTAGGCTTTGAACAAGTGACCAAAATGCAAGAACGCAACGTCATAGAAATAGCACCACTTGCGTACATGCGTGGACGTACCCTGAGCAACGCGTTTGTGATTTTGGATGAAAGCCAAAACACCACACCAGAACAAATGAAAATGTTCCTCACGCGGATAGGCTTTGGTTCTAAAGCCGTCATCACTGGCGACATTACACAAATTGATTTACCGCGCGGCCAACGCAGTGGTTTAGCCCATGTCATGAAAGTGTTAAAAGACACCGAAGGTTTGGGCTTTATTCACTTTGCCAACAAAGATGTGGTTCGACACCCACTGGTGCAACGTATTGTCGAAGCCTATGATGCATTCGATGCCGATCAAGCTCAGCACGAAGGCGCAAACCGTGACGCCGAAAACGGCAAAAATCGCTCAGGTAAAGACGTATGATCGCCATTGATTTACAAATTGCTTGTGACGCGGACAATCTTCCCAACGAAGCCGATATTCAACGCTGGGTCGAAGCCGCGTTAGAAGGCCGTAAAGAAGACGCCGACGTGTGCATCCGCATTGTGGATAACGACGAAAGCCAAGCGCTCAACCTTGAATACCGAGGCAAAGACAAACCCACGAATGTGCTGTCGTTTCCTTTTGAGGTCCCTGCCGAGTTAATCGAAATGGGTGTGGACCTAGAAGGTATGGACGCCACCTTGGGGGATCTAATCGTCTGTGCCCCTGTGGTGGCCGCCGAAGCCAGCGAACAAAAGAAAACCCTCGATGCCCACTGGGCTCACATGGTCGTGCACGGGTGCTTGCATTTACTCGGTTTCGATCATATAAAAGACGACGAAGCGGACATCATGGAAGCCCTAGAGCGCGACATTCTCGCCGAACTGGGTTTTGATGATCCGTACCAGGTAATTGATTAGGGCTCCTGCTCCCAGACACCATGAACGAAGACCGACCGAGAAAATCCTCCTGGTTTGACCGCCTCCGCTTTTTTGGAGGCGACCCCAAAAGCAAACACGAAATCAAACATATTCTCCGTGAGGCCGAAGGCCGCCAGCTGGTAGACAGCGACGCCCTGAGCATCATGGAAGGCGCCATTCAGGTGGCCGACATGCAAGTGCGTGAGATTATGGTGCCACGCTCGCAAGTGGTGTGTGTTGAAGCCAGCCAAAAGCCCAAAGAGTTTTTGCCTTCTATTATTTCCAGCGCGCACTCACGCTTTCCCGTCATTGGCGAAAACGACGAAGTGCTCGGCGTACTGCTCGCCAAAGACTTACTGCCGCTGGTGTTAGAAACCACCACTGACCAATTTCGTTTAAAGGACGTGCTGCGTCCGGTGACCTTTGTTCCCGAAAGTAAACGCCTTAACGTATTGCTGAAAGAATTTCGCGCCACCCGCAATCACATGGCAGTGGTCATTGACGAATACGGCGGTATTGCCGGTCTGGTCACCATTGAAGATGTATTAGAACAAATCGTGGGTGAAATCGAAGACGAACACGACTTCGACGAAGAAGACACCTTCATCAAACAGGTGGATGAAAACACCTACATGGTGAAAGCACTCACCACCATCGAAGATTTTAACGAAGCCTTCGACACCGACTTTTCTGACGAAGAATTTGACACCATTGGCGGCATTGTCATTGACCGTTTCGGGCGTTTGCCTGATTGCGACGATGTCATCACGATTCAAAATTACGTGTTTAAAGTGGTCAACGCCAATAACCGTCAGATTCATTTACTGCAAGTGACCCGCGTACAACAAGACGACGAATAAGCTTTGCACGGATAGGATTCTATGTACCTTTCATGGATTTCACGGCCTGGTTTACCAGGCCATTTTTTTGCCTTGGCCGCCGGGGCGGTTCTTCCTTTTAGCTTTGCTCCATACTTTTGGTGGCCACTGGGCATTATCAGCTGCGCGCTGCTTTTTCTCTCGTTACACACATTAAATGGCAAGCAAGCGTTATGGCGTGGCTGGTGGTACGGCTTGGGTTTGTATGCCTCAGGCGTCAGCTGGGTTTACATCAGTATTCATGTGCACAGCCACACACCCGCACCGCTGGCCGCACTGTTTACCTTTATCTTTGTGGCTGGGCTAGCGTGGTTTTTTGCGCTTATGGCGTTCGCCTACCGTAAATGGTTTGCGTTGGGGTCGCTCAACTTTTTAACCTTTGCCGCACTATGGGTTGGTTTTGAGTGGCTGCGCTCTTGGTTTTTAACTGGCTTTCCTTGGTTGTTTTTAGGGGATGCACACCTCAATACGCCGCTAAAAGGTCTCGCGCCCATTTTCGGCGTGTACGGCATCAGCTTTGTGGTGGTGTTAAGTGCCACCGCCCTCGTGACACTGCTACTCAAGCACCGCACCCAGCCCCTTGCCAAAGCCTTATGGGTAAAAGCCAGTGTCGCGCTATTGAGCCCTTGGGTCGTTGCTGCATTACTCAACGCCATTCACTGGACAGCGCCATTAGAAAACGGCGAATTAAATGTCGTTGCCGTACAAGGCAATATTCCGCAAGAACGTAAATGGCTCTCGTCCGAAATTTACCCGACGTTAGAAAAATACCGCGGCGCCAGCCAAGAACATTGGCACCAAGCCGATGTGGTGCTGTGGCCCGAAACCGCGATAACCGTACTGCGTCACCAAGCCAAAGAATACATTCAGTATTTAGGCAACGAAGCGCGTGACACAAACACCACGCTGATTACCGGCATCCCCTATCAACAACAGCAAAACGAGCCCTACCCCGGTGCATTTCATAACAGCATTGTCGCCATCGGTACCGGCAGCGGCGTTTATCACAAACAAAAACTGGTGCCCTTTGGTGAGTATTTACCGCTACCCGACCAGGCACGCTCATTGTTAGAGTTTTTTAATATTCCCATGTCGGACTTTCGTCGTGGCGAGCCTGAGCAAGCCATATTGCAAGCGCACAAAGGCGATATTGAATACGGCATTGCGCCCTTTATTTGTTACGAGGTGGTCTATCCTGATTTCGTTGCGAACATGGCCAAGCAATCAGGCTTAATGGTCACCATTAGCAACGACGCTTGGTTTGGTCGCAGCAATGGTCCGTTACAGCATATGGCCATGGCGCGCATGCGCGCGTTAGAAACCGGACGCTATTTATTACGCGCCACCAATACCGGTGTCACCGCTTTGATTGATCCGAAAGGAAATGTGGTCGCGCGTTTACCTCAGTTTGAGTTCGGTGCATTAAACGCCAATGCACACATTATGACCGGCAGCACACCGTTTATGTTGTGGGGTAGCTGGCCAATGGTGTTGGCCGTGGTGGGTATTTTGGGATTTGCTCGCTGGCGCTTACGCCAGCTTAGCGTTACAGCACTAGCCCGCTAACGCTAAGCGGGCGATTTCTTGCTGATTGCGCAATGCGCATTCTTTATTAGGAAACAACTGAATGTCGTTGGGCGTGATCAGCAACGCTTTGTCATCGGCCAAACCAACAAAGCCCGCACGGTAACTGACCACAAAGCCCTGTTCATTGGCGCTGAGGGCTTCCGGCAAGTCCACCATATCCAGCAGGCCATTACCAAGGGGATCATCAATGGCCGCAGCACTTTTATAAAAGGCCATAACGCTTTCGCTTAATACCAACACATTGCCATTACGAAAGGTTAACTGTTGACGTGCAACCTCGGGTAGCCACTCGCAACGGGTGATAATGTCGCTATCGCCTTCGATAATCATAAAATTCTCGCTAAACCTGCATGACCATCATTTCATCGCTGACAAATACGCCGCCAGCTCAGGAATGTCTTGGTCGTTAATTTTACGCATGATGGCCACCATAGGCGACTTATCTCGGTACGACTTACCATCTTTAAACGCACGTAGTGTCTTTTCGATAAAGGTCTTTTGCTGACCGGCTAAGCGTGGCATGTCTTTATTGCCTCGACCGTTTTCACCATGGCAGGCGAAACAAAAGCCTTGATAAACTTCTTCACCACGGGCTGAACTTTGCGCCGCTGTATCAACGCTGACATTCAACGAGGCGTAATACAATGCAATGTTGACACGCTCTTCTTCGGTTACCACTTTTGCTAAGCGTTCCATCACGTAATTTTTGCGTGTGCCTGCGGCAAACAGTTCGAATTGATGCAATAGATATTCAGGGTTTTGTCCGGCTAGATTCGGCACGTCATCTTTCACACTATTGCCGTCTTTCCCGTGACAGTAACCACATAATGTCGAACGCTCTTCGCCAGCTTGTAGGGCAATCTGATACTCGGCTTGATTGGCTTGCACTTGAGCTAGGCGGTCGTATTGTGCTTTTAAATCGCCCGCGCTGCTTGTCATCGAAAAAAAGATTAAAACCAAAAAAGAAAAAAACTTGCCCATGATAAATCCCACCTAAAACGTGCGGGTAAACTAATGGCAAGCATTAGAAAAGGCAAGTCCAATTGCCCCACCAGTGTGTTGCAAATCTTGATCTGGATCGGGTTTACATTAGGTTGCGTTAAAAAAATCACCCAAGAGTATTGCGATTTTTCGACGACCTTGTCATGCAACCTAAACGCCTATTGCTTGTAATGCTCAACGAATGTTCAACGAATGCTAAACGGTCAGGTTGCACACACAATTAGTTGCAAGCGCAAGCGTTTGTTAAGAAGCCTTTACTTCAGATGTTTCTGATTTACCTTCTAAAAAATGCATGGCCGCGCGCAGTTTTAGTTGGGACTTTTCATCCAATCCATTAAAACAAATACCATATCCTTGCTTGTCTTTACCTTTATCCACACGCTTAATCGTGCCTTTTAGTTTAAGCGGTGTTTGCGTGCGGTAGGCTTCGACGTTTTCTTTTGGTAATAGAATTTCAAACTGCTGTTCGCTGTTTACTGCAAGCTGCCCTTGAAACACGATTTTCATACCTGTACTGCTGAGGTTTTCGCAAAAGGCATCTTCCCAATTTTGTTTATTTTTAACACGTACCAATAAATTGGATTCTATTCTTGGCGATTTTCGGTTTTCTTGCTTAACGGGGACTTGAGCTTCATTCGCTTGCACTTTCATTTCGTCTGAAATTTCAAACTTGGCAATCAAATCATGTAGGCGCTGCGTTAAGTTAAACAGTGATTGGGCAATGTTAGCGGTGTTAGACACTTTACTGGTGTTTTGCTCAAGCGCTTCTAACAAGTCAGTCATAGCTAAACTAAGTTGCGCAAATTGGTCGCCTTGGCGACGGCTAATATCGTCAATGTCTTGCGCATTTTTAGCCGAAAGCTGAATTTTTTGTGTGGCACCTTCAATGTGCTCGGCCGTGGCTTGCGCTGCTTCGGCATTATTGTGTACTCGCTCCACCACTGCCGCCATGGACTCAGTCACTTGGTGAACGTTATCGGTTAAATTTGAAATAATCCCGTCGATTTCGTGGGAGCTTTGACTGGTTTTCTCGGCAAGGGCTCGCACTTCATCCGCCACCACGGCAAAGCCGCGACCTTGTTCACCGGCGCGAGCGGCTTCAATGGCTGCGTTCAACGCCAATAAGTTTGTTTGATCGGCAATTTCAGAAATGCTTTCTATGATTTTAGCGATGCTCTGTGCGGTTTCATCCAGTTCGCTTACTTGCGACGAGGCAAGCTGCACACGTTGTTCGATTTGCCGCATTTCTTTAACCGAACTTTGTACCTGCTGTTTACCTACGTCGGCCGCTTGCTGGCCTTGTTGTGCGTTTTGTTTCGATTCACCCGCCAGCGATTGAATTTGTTCGGCAATGGCGTTGAGTTCCTCTATGACGTCAGACACTGCACGGAATTTGCGTTTTTCTTCTTCGGATTGGTCGGCAATGCTTTCGCTGACTTCGGTAATTTGATACGCCGATTGTCGCATGTGTGTTGCGCTGCCATTGGCATTCGCCAGTACAAATGCGAGGCGCTTTACCATGTCGTTAAAGTGTTCGCTGACCTCACCAATTTCATCATGGTTACGCACCACCACACGCTGTGTTAAATCACCTTCTTCTACCTTGGTTAACGCCCGAATTAAGTCTTGTAACGGGCGCACAAACAGCGTGGCCACAAAACCGATAATCATAAACTGAATGGTAAATTCCAGCGCCGATTCCCACACGCTGTTGAAGATAAAATCAGCCCGCTCTTGCACCATGAGCGCCACCACGGGTTCGGCAACATCATTGCTGCGCGCCAGATCTATCAAGGTCTGCATTTCGTAAACCGCTAAAAAGCGATTGAACAAGGTGGTGACGGCAGTCACTACGAAGAAGCCGATTTGCAGCTTCCACTTCAGGCTGAGGTTTTTCCACCAATCCATGGGTCGGGCCTAGTGATGATTTCCTTTAATAAGCCTAGCACCACTCACCCTCGCAACATGGGTGATTCGAGACATTCTGACAGCGTGTGACCAATTGTTTTATGCGCAGAATGATCCAGCCACGAAAACTGCACGTACAAGCTGAGAACCCGTTTACCTCGTAACCATTCGTTAAAGGAAACATCATGAGTCACTATCGTGCCCCTTTGGATAACATGAACTTTATCCTGTTTGACGTGCTCGGCGCGCAAAGCCTTGCCAATACTGAGCGCTTTGCAGACGCCACACCGGAAATCTTTAAGGCCGTCATGGAAGAAGCCGCCAAACTGGCCGAAAACGTACTGCTGCCCACGAACCAACCGGGCGATCGCGAAGGTACACACTACGATCCAGAAACCAAAACCGTGACCACGGCCTCTGGCTTTAAAGAAGCCTACGAGGTGTACCAACAAGGGGGTTGGAGTGGCCTGTCTGCTGACCCTGAGTTTGGTGGTCAGGGCTTACCGCATTTGTTGAAAATGGTGGTGGACGAGATGGTCTGCTCCACCAATTTGTCGTTCGGCATGTATCCGGGCTTAAGCCACGGTGCCATGGACGCCCTTACCCAGCACGCCAGCGCCGAGCTACAACAAACCTACTTGGCCAACTTAATAGAAGGCAAATGGACCGGCACCATGTGCTTAACCGAGCCCCAGTGCGGCACAGATCTCGGACTTATTCGAACCAAAGCCGAGCCTCAAGCAGATGGTAGCTACGCCATCAGCGGCACCAAAATTTGGATCACCGGCGGTGAGCACGATCTCACCGACAACATCGTGCATTTGGTACTGGCGAAATTGCCCGGCGCGCCCAACAGCAGCAAGGGTATTTCGTTGTTCCTCGTCCCTAAAGTCTTGCCCGACGGCACTCGTAACGACGCTTACTGTGGTGGCCTAGAACACAAGATGGGCATCAACGGCAGCGCCACCTGCGTGATGAATTTTGAAGGCGCAAAAGGCTGGCTTATCGGCGAAGAAAACCAAGGGCTTAAATGCATGTTCACCATGATGAACGCCGCGCGCATCATGGTCGGTATGCAGGGTTTGGGCTTGGCCGAGACCGCCTACCAAGTATCACTGGGTTTTGCCAAAGAGCGCCTGCAAAGCCGTTCGCTGTCTGGCCCCGCGCAACCAGACAAGCCTGCTGATCCGATTCTGGTTCACCCAGATGTGCGCCGCATGATGATGCGCCAAAAGGTGCTGATCGAGGGTAGCCGCGCCATGGCCTATTGGACCGGTTTGCACTTAGACCTAAGCCACAGCGCAGAAGATGAAAAAGCCCGCGAAGCGTCCGACGACATACTGCAATTGATGACGCCAGTGGTGAAATCCTTCCTGACCGACGAAGGCTACTTCAGCGTAGACCAAGCGCTTCAGTCCATGGGGGGTTCTGGCTTTACCCAAGACTGGCCAGTCGAACAGCTGCTGCGTGACGGTCGCATTGCCCGCATTTATGAAGGCACCAACGGCATTCAGGCCTTGGATTTAGTAGGCCGCAAGCTGACCATGCACGGTGGTCGATTAGCGCGTACTTACTTCGCCAGCCTGACACAGCTGTTGGCGGATGTAAAAAACGAGCAACACAAGGCCCACTGCCAAACCTTCATCACCGCTCTGCAAGGTGCTTTGGTGTGGTTAAGCCGCGATGCCATGAACGACCCAGAGCAAGCCGGTGCCGCCGCCACGCCAATACTGCGCATGTTCGCGCTTACCACACTGGCTGTGCTTTGGGCGAAAATGGCAGACACCGCAGCTAAAGACGACGTTGCTGCACAATACAGCGCTGAGTTTATTAGCAGCAAAGAAAAAAGTGCCAACCACTTCTACCGTTTGTTTGTGCCTGAGATTCAAGCCTTACAACAAGAAGTGTGTGCCGGCAAAGACACTCTGATGGCCATGGCCGAAGCAGAGTTTTAATGGCATGAGTGAGCTCGTCATCGGCGCCAGCAGCCAAATTGCACTAGCCTATATTCGACAAGGCTTAGCGCAACAAGGCAACGACGACTGCATTGTGGCCATCAGTCGTCGCCGCGCCCCTGACGAGTTCACTGATTTTATGCACCGCGGCCAACTGCACTGGATTCAATGTGACTACAGTGAAAACAGCATTAAAGGCTGTGTTGAAACCCTTGGCGCGCAAGTAGGCCTTTTAAGCACGATTGTCATTGCAAACGGCATATTGCATGACGGTTCGTTGCAACCCGAAAAGCGCGTGCAAGACCTAAACTCAGCGCACTGGCAACGAGTTATGCACATTAATGCGTGGCTACCCATGATGTGGTTACAGCACCTAGTGCCTGCGCTGCATCGTCATCAAGCAATCACAATTGCGTTATTTAGCGCGCGAGTGGGCAGCATTACAGACAACGGATTGGGGGGCTGGTATAGCTATCGCGCGTCAAAAGCCGCGTTAAATATGATGGCCAAATCATTGGCTATTGAACTGAGTAGACGCACACCAAATGCGGGAATTCTGTTGTTTCACCCAGGTACCACGGACACGCCGCTTTCCCAACCATTTCAGGACAATGTGGCAAGCGGCAAGCTATTTACCCCAGATTTTGTGGCCAAAGCACTGCGAGCACGCCTAAAACAAAGTGAAACCCAGCGTCCCATCGCCTATTTGGACTGGCAAGGGCTTAGCATTCCTTGGTAAATTTGCACCCGTGCCGATTGGCCAACAAACTTAGCAAAATACCCTGTAAAAACTAGGGAGATACTGGGCTATGGTGATCCAAATCCACGGCCGGACCGTATCCTGAAAAACAAAGGAATCGACACCATGCCCGTTGGCCTAGCCACCATCTGCATTAAAAACCTAAGGTTACGAACCTACATAGGGTTTAATCCAGAAGAACGCGAAAAACAGCAAGACATCGTCATTAACGTCGAAATGCGTTACGACGCAGATCAGGCTATTGAGTCAGACAATGTTGAGCAAGCGGTGGATTACAAGGTCATTACCAAGGCCATTATTCAGCATGTGGAAACACACCGCTTTTTATTATTGGAAAAACTGGTGGGCGACGTTTTATCAATTTGCAGCGAACCCAGCGCCATTCAACACGCCAGCGTCACCATCGACAAACCACATGCATTGAGATTTGCCGACAGCGTGTCGCTGACCATGCATTACAGCAAGTCGCCAAATCAGCAAGGATAAACCATGAAACCAGAAGCCGAATTAGTCCGTGCCGTTTTGATCGAGCGCGGTTTAGAAACTCCCATGCAAGCCGAGGTGTTACCACCGGAGCAACAATATGAGCGCATTAAAGGATTGATGACCGAAGTGGTCTCGACGCTGGGATTGGATTTAACCGACGACAGTTTGCAAGAAACACCACACCGCATTGCTAAAATGTTTGTGCATGAAGTGTTTTCCGGTCTGAATTACAACAATTTTCCAGACTTGTCCGTTATCGAAAACAAAATGAATGTGGATGAAATGGTAAAGGTCAATGATATTTCAGTGACCAGCACTTGCGAACACCATTTCGTAACCATAGACGGTACGGCCACCGTAGCTTACATCCCCAATAAAAAAATTATTGGCTTGTCGAAAATTAATCGCCTTGTGCGCTTTTTTGCTCAGCGCCCACAAGTGCAAGAACGTCTTACCCAACAAGTGTTAGTTGCGCTGCAAACCGTGTTGGAAACCGACAACGTTGCCGTGACCATAAACGCAACGCACTATTGTGTGAAATCACGTGGTGTCATGGACATGAATTCCAACACCTCGACGACAGCTCTGGGTGGCGTGTTTAAAGAAAACATTCACACCCGAGCTGAGTTCTTACGTTAACGCTAACTACTGCGCAGCAATGGCCGTCGGTGAAATAACCTGCACCGAAAACGCTTGTTGCTGCGTAGCCTTTCCATCCGAAACTTCCACCACCACATCGTATTGACCTGGCAACATGCCGGGCTCATGCCACATTATGGTTTGCGCGCTTGCATCCAACACCATACCTTTTGGCGCATTGATTAAACGCAAATCTAAACCTTGCCAGTCTGCATCTTGTGCTTGAATCCGATAACGGAATGGTTCACCCAACGTAATTTGCGTATTCGGCGTGGACAAAATTTCTGGCGGGCGATTGACCTCGGCTACCGTCAACGCAAACGATTGCGTGACCAACCCCCCTTTACCGTCACTAACTTGAACTTCGACGCTTTGATGCCCAGCATCTTCAAACGTGGTTTGCCATTGGATTCGACCGGTTGATGGGTCAATGCTCATGTTTTCGGGCGCTTGCAATAGCTGATAGACCAAGGCATCTGTATCTAAGTCCGAAGCTAACACCGTGTACTCATACATTTGCCCCTCTTGCACTTGAGTAGGTGCAACACTATTGATGCGCGGCGTACGATTATCATCATGCACGGCCAGCTCAAAGGCTTGCTCCGCTGTGGCCAAACCATCACTTACACTAAATTCAAAACGATAACGCCCCGCGCTGCGATGATCCGGCAGCCAACTTAGGGTATGACTGTAAGGATCAAACGACACGCCCTTAGGCGCTTTAATAACACGGTATTTTAGTCGGTCGCCGTCTTCATCATGGGCTTGAAGTTGATAGCGATATAAACGGTTCTCTCGGCCCGAAGTATCGGCCTGACTTAACCATTTAGGTGCGCGGTTTTGGTTAGCAACATGAATGCTAAACGCTTGCTTGGCTACGCCGGAATGTCCATCAGTTACTTGCAATTCAACATTATGTACACCCGCTTGATCGTAACTTGGGGTCCAATGCAGCTGGGCGGTTTTTTCATTTAGCGTCATGCCCGAGGGTGCCGACAGCAGTTCGTAAAACACATTGTCCTGATCCGCATCGGCCACGGCCAATTGATACACATAAGGCTGTGTTTCAGCAGCTTCGACGATGGGTTGCGAGGTCCATTGTGGCAATCGGTTTTCGTTTAGTACATGTAACGTAAAGGCTTGCTGACGCGGACTAAATCCATCACTGACTTCAATCACCACATCATGTTCGCCCGCGTCATTAAAGCCGGGCTGCCAACTCAGTACACCTTGTTTTTCATCCAACACCATGTCGGCTGGCCCTGTGATTAAGCGGTAACGTAATGCATCTTGGTCGGCATCTTGCCCCTGAATAACATACACATAAGGTTGAGTTTCTTTTGCCTGCTGCTGCGCTTTGCTGGTAATAATAGGCGCGCGATTAACATTATTTACTTGCACATCAAACGCGGTATCCGCCACATTACCCGCTGCATCGACGGCACGAACCCAAACCTGATGCAAGCCCGCTTGCTGATAATCTGCAGACCAACGTGCAACACCGGTTTTAGGATGCAACGAAAACTGAGCTGGTGCTTGTAACAATTGATACTCGATGGTGTCTTTGTCTGGGTCGCTGGCATTTAAGCTGAGAGTTAAGGTATCACCTTCGTTTAGCGTTTGTTTTGCTAACGTTTGCCATACAGGTGGTCGATTAACATCGTGCACCACCAGTTTAAAGCGCTGTTCGGTTTTACTTTCGCCATCCGACACACTGATTCGCACCGGGTAACTGCCCGCATCATCAAAGTCAGGCAACCACTGTAGGGTCTGGGTGTCGGCATTCAGATGCATGCCCGACGGCCCTTCTTCTAACTCAAACCGCAGTCCACTTAAGTCGGCATCCTGCGCTTGTAAGCGATAACGATAAAACTGTTTTTCGTGAATACTGGTTTTAGCCTGCGAAATAAACTGCGGCGGACGGTTTACATTATTTACCTCAATGGCAAACGTTTGTTCGGCAACGCCTTGCTTACCATCATGCACGCGCACCTTAACTGGGTGCTCTCCTGCTTGTAAAAAATCAGGATGCCAATGAATTTGCCCAGACTTTTCATCCAACGTCAGCGTCTCTGGGCCATGTACCAGCTCGAAGGTTAATGGGTCTTGGTCAGCGTCTTGAGCTGTTAGGGTGTAACGGTACTCAGCGTTTTCTTTCACCTGTTTTGGCGCACGGCTGGTAATACTCGGTAAACGGTTAGTGTCTTCGACATGAATGGCAAATGCCTGTTGTGTTTCGTCAAAAACATCCGAAGCCCCAAGTTTAATAAAGTGTTCACCTGCTTGCTGGTAATCGGGTAACCACGCAAGTGTTTGTGTTTTTTCGTCGAAGGTCATGCCCAGCGGCGCTTCTAAGATACGTACAAATACTGCGTCTTGGTCTTTATCTAATGTTGTAACCTTGTATAAATAAGCCTGTGTTTCTTTGGCTTTTAAAACCGGCACAGAGGTAAACAACGGTGCTTGATTTTGATTGGCCACCTCCAACATAAAACTTTGTTGACTGGCCTGACCTTGCGCATCCGTCGCTTGTATTGTTACGGGATAAACCCCTTGTGCAGTAAAGTTAGGCTCCCAACGCAATTGCGTTTTTTCGGCATCTAACACCATATCTTGTGGGCCTTGTAACAGCGCCAAGGTCACCGCCGTGGGATCTTCGTCACGTACATCTAAGGTATATAAGTAGGGTCTACCTTCTTGAACTTGCGCCACAGGTACAGAGGCAAACACTGGCGGCATGTCCATGGCTTCTACTTCTATGCTGTAAACATAAAAGCCAGCATGCTTTGCTGGACGTATCTCAAAACCCTTTTCGACGTTTACAGCTTGGTTTAATGCCCAGCTTTGACTGACGTGACGGTCTTGAGAAAAGCCCGCTTTTTGCGTGTGATTTAATGTTGCATTTAAGCTAGCCAATTCACGGCCATCCAATTGCACCAGCGTACCCTTATCTTGCGACACCTTTGGCTCAAACATTTTTAGTCGCAGCGACTTAACAACCACGTTCAACGGTTGGCCGGTAACATCAAAAAATTCCAATGTCACCACATCCTGATGGCCTTTCTTAGCGTCCAGTTCGTGCTGAGCATGGTCGTCTTCCACACCTAAGCCGTGTTCAGTTAATATAAGTTGATCGCTACCGCCAATGCGCAAGCGAATGTCACCTTGCGTCAGCGCTAATTCGTTGTGGGTTTGTTGCGCGCCATTGTGTTGGTGAAAATCAAACACTTCGCCGCTGTGTGCTGCCTGAGCCATGACATACATCGGCATCAAGCTTAACCAGACGTTTCGCCAGATCATGGGGTGTACCTGTTATAGAAATAAAAAAGCAGGTTCGACCCAGACGAATCGAACCTGAAAAGAAGGTGTTAGAGTGACATCCTGTCACTTTTCTCACCTCCACACTTATCGTGTGCGCTGTACTACAGCGCGAATAATGGAATGACGTTTACTCTGCGCGTTCTTTATTTGCGTGATAGGTAAACACTAAACGGAAGTAGTACGGCGCGGCGTAACCCCAATCGTAATCTTGATATAGGTTCATACCATTGCCTGCCATGTTGTAGTCGCCCACTTTAAAGTAGTAATCACCAGCGTAAGCTTTTTGGTTACCCCAAATTTCCCCTTGCGCGCCTGACACCAAATGAATAGCTTCTGCACTGTAAGTACGGTCAGCGTTGGATGACCACAATTGACTTTCGTTTTTAATTTTCTTGTTGCTGTCTAGGTCTTTATGAATTTTCCACGCGTATTCAACGTCAGTTGCGGCGGCGACCAACTCAATTTTTACGTCGTAGTACCAAGTACTATCAGGAGCCACAAGTACGGGTTGGCCTTGCTCATCAACCAATGGATTACCTTCTTCATCCATGGCTTGTGCCGTTGGCGTCAGTGCCGCTAAATGAAATTTAAAGAAGTCTTGATCGCCTTGATAATCCACATAGCCACCCACCCAAGGTGAGGTAAATACTTTTGTTTGACCGTCGTCAGATGTGGTTAGCGTAAAGTTAGGATTGGCGTTATCGCCATCAAATACAAAGGTAGCGCGATCATCAGCGAAGCGACGATCGAAGTTAGGGTCAGAGTCTTCAAGCACCACAAGGTCTTCGTCACGCTGTTGTTTTAGCGCGTACTCACTGGCTTCGTTGTGGTAATAAGCAGTCGCAAATTCACCATCACCATTTAGCGCGCTTGGAATATCTACCACATTGACTTGCAGCGTATAACCCGACAGAGCATCCGCATCGTTATCCAAGATGTCTTTAACGCGGAAGCTCAGCGTATTATTTTCTCCATCTTGACGTTGCGGCATGATGAAACTGGTTTTCAACGTAGTTGGGCCATCGCCACCCAATTCATCATCTAAAATTTGGCGGACCTGACTGTCAAAGATAGCCAGCGAGTAATCCACATCACCGCCGCTTTGACGATTCTCGCTTTGCAAAAACACTTCAACAATACGCGTTGCATCGGCTGGCAAGGTTAAGCTGTACCAATCAACATCACCGCGGTAGGCAATCTTAGCGCTTACCGATTCGCCGGCAGTCAACACATAAGCATTATCAATGGCATCATTGCCTGCACTTTCACCGGTGTCACTGACTGTTTGAGTGTTGACCATCGCGCTGTAAGGCGCTTGCGTAACCACGTCGCCATTGTCACTTTCGCTGTAAACGCCGCTGCCAATGGGCGTCACGACTAAGTAGTAAGGGCCTGCGCCATCTACTTTTAGTTCGGTATTAAAGCCACCGGACACAGCGTTATGGCTGTGTGTAAAAATAGCGTTGCCTTGGGCATCCACCACTTGTACGTCGTAACGGTACGCGCCATGTGCCGTTTGCGTATCAAACTCAAGATGCAAAATATTGACATCACCGTTCCCACTGACTTGAACAGGAATTTGATACCAGTCCTGATCTTTGTCGTAGTCCAACGAGCCTTCAATCACTCTGCCTAACGTCACGGCAGTCGCAGTAGCCAAAGTATCGTTTTGACCCACTTCGCTATTCTCTGATTTCGATGCACAAACTGTATAAGCACTGTAAGTATCGAATTGATTGTGACCATAATCTTCAGCCAGTACGTAATAGTCACCGGCGGTTAAATGCTGCACCATGGCAAACGTTTTACCGCCAACATTTGCCTGACTGACTTGACTAATTTGCATACCGCTTTGGTCAAACAGCTTTAACACTAAGTCAGGACTGCTGCTGTCTTTTTTCTCGTATTCGGTAATAAACCGATACACGCCGCTTTCGACTACGGTAAAGCGGAAGGTATCAACATCACTCTTATGACCAATCACATCTTGCTGGCACTGTTCGTTCAATGAAACCGCATCGTCAAAAGTCGAGCTGCGATCTTCGCGGGTGGCGGCATCTATGGTTAATGCGTAGTCATAGCCATCGGCTTCGTCATCACGTAAATCACGCACCGCAATAAACAGCTTTTGTGGTTCGTCTACGACCACAGCCATTTTCACTTCGGGTGTTTTTACGCTGTTCTCGGTGGAATGGTCTGCGTAAAGGCGAACCTTTTTACCTTGCTCATCCAATTTGTATAGGGTTGCCAACAACTCAATATCTGGACGAACGGTTTTACTATATAGGTGTACGGCCAATTCTTGGTTGGCTTCGGTGGTGGTGAATTCATACCAGTCCACCTCACCCACACGGGCAATCGAGCCGGTAGCAACAAAGTCGTGACCTGCAGCATTACCTGCTTCGCGATTATCAGAACCGCCATCACTTTCTACACATGCGGTCAGCAGACCAGATATGAGCACACACAGTGCGGATTTTTTAAATACTGTATTCATAGGACCTCACTTTGGGTATCGCTATTAAGGTTGAGACACCCGACTTTCGGTTTACTGCATCGGTTTGGTTTCGTGTGTTAATTAAGTTCGTTCAATGGCAATGAAAAGAAGCCTGCTTGCGCTGCTAACTCTTCTGAATGGAATTCCATTTTTTTGTCGCCACTAAAGTTTTTTTCCGAATCGATATTGACGCTAAACGTCACCTTAGAAAAAAACGGGGGATCATCTGGCCGGTCTGCCGGTACTTGCGCCACAAACAATTGAATCGTGTTTTCACCTAGCACATAGTCCACGGCAGGCTCGTTATGCTCATACGGCTTGCGTGTAATGGGGTCGCGTCCAACGTCCATTATGTCTATGTTGTCGATATTGAATGTCAGTAAACGTCGCACAGATAGCACGTCCGATCCTTGATCGATGGGCACCTTGCCACGGTCGATTTGACGGTACTGATAGGCGTATCTTTCTTGCAATTTTTTATCGACACTATTGACGTTGGTATGCTGGCGAATTTCCACAGGGTTGGGGATACCATCAAAGTCACTGTCTACTACGTCTTCAGCGCTAAACACATTGGTGCCCGCTAAGAATTCCAAACCGTCTGGAATACCGTCACCATCTGTGTCGACTACACGTCGGTCAGTGCCTATGAGTTCTTCTTCACAGTCGTTTAAAAGGTCGCCATCTGTGTCTGGCCAAATGCCATTAATCCCTGCAATACAGTTGTTGTCGGGAATACCGTCTTTGTTGTTTGGATCAAATGGATTTTCTGGCGTCGTCAGTGAGTACTCAACAAAATCGCTGGCTCCGTCATTGTCGCTGTCGCGCAACAGCGGATTCGTGCCGTATTCCAATTCTTCTGCGTCTGAAAGGCCATCTCCATCGGTATCTAACTGAATTAATTCAGTGCCCGGTTTCGTATTCATGTTGTAAGCGATGATGTACTTCAACATGTATTCAACCGAAATGCGCAAGTCCACTAAATTCAAAAAATCGATGGCTTGAGCATTTTCAAATTCGGTAAAACGACCATCGCCCGACTCAGCCATTTTCTTAAGCGTGACCGTTGCCTGATCTTTTTGCGCTTGGCCTGTGCTGTTAGGGGCAAAACCACCTAACAAAAGAAAAGTATGAAAACTGAAGCTACCAACGTCGGCTAGGCGAGCCATATCGACCATATCGTCTATTTGTTGTTGCAAGCGATTATCTGATTGGTCACCGATCCCCTGAGGAATACCATCACTCAAAAATACAACTATGTACTTCGTGCGCTGAAGGTTGGTTGATTGTTGCATCAAGTTAATATCGCGCTG
>JBFHVZ010000021.1:0-25779 GCA_041589295.1 Pseudomonadales bacterium | reverse complement strand
TTTCACTGAGGCGATGTTCGGTCATGCGTTCTTTGCTGTCTTCCCATACATGCCGTGTCACGGTTTTTACGTGGTTTGCATTGGCGGTGCACTGTTTTAAGTCTGGACATTGCTGGCAGATGTCGGCGTTTGATTGGTAATGGTTGTAGCCTTCTCGGCTTGTGGTTTTGTAGATCAGTGTCTGCTCATTGGGGCAGGTGTAGTGATCTTGTTCGGCGTCGTATTGGTATTGGCGTTTGTAGAAGTAACCTTGTCGGTGGTTACCTCGACGATAGGCCATGACGCCGTAGATGCCTCGGTCTTCGATGCCTTTGCAGATCGGGGCGGTGTAGTAGCCTGCATCGAGTCCTACGTGTTGGACGTTAAATCCAAAGCGTTCTGTTTGGCGATCCAGTCGGGATAAATACGGGATGCTGTCGTGGACGTTGCCTGGGGTGACGTGGACGTCGGTGATGATGTTGCACTGACCGTCAACGGTGCGATGGTCAAGGTAGAAAAAGCCTTTGGGTTTGTTGTCGCGCACCATGTAGCCGCTGTCTGGGTCGGTGGTGCTGTGTTTAATTTCTTTGGGTGTCGGCTCCTTGGATGACGGAGCTAAGGGCTTTTTTCCGTGGCGCTCGCGCTCTTCGGTGACGGCTTGGTTGAGTTCGTCGATGTAGTCTCGACTGCTGGCTTGAGCTTGTTGTTTCACCCATTTGTTTTTGTTGGCGTTGGCTTTGAGGTGGGTGGAGTCGGTGTAAAGGGTTTTGCCTGTGACTAAGCGCTTTTTCATGGCTTGCAAAACGATTTGATCAAAGATCTGTTGGTAGACGTCGGAGTCGTTAAAACGACGGATGCGGTTTTGACTTAACGTAGAAGCATCGGGAATCTTGTCGGTTAACCCCAGACCTAAAAACCAACGATAGGCAACATTGACTTGAACTTCGCGAATGAGCTGTCGTTCGCTGCGCACACCAAATAAATAACCGATGAACATGAGTTTGAACATCAACGTTGGATCGAGGGCAGGACGCCCGTTGTTGTCACAGTAATAATCTTTAACGAGGTCGTGAATAAAGCTGAAGTCGATTGTGGATTCGATCTTTCGTAGCAGGTGGTCTTTGGGGACGAGTTCGTCGATGCAGACGAATTCGAGTTGGGACTGGGTTTGGGGGCGATCTTTTAGCATGGCGCTATTATAAAAAATCCCCGCCGGTTAGGGCGAGGACTTTGTCAGCAGCCTGAAGCCGTGAGTCATCACGGCTTTTTTGTTTCTGGTTTTGAGTTATGTGAGTTAATAGAAATTATAAATCAAAACCGTTTTGTAGGTGGTCTCGGTGGCCACTAAATCGTCCGGTGTTTTGGTGTCGTGCACGACATCCCACTTCACACTTAAACTGACCTTGCTGGTGACGCTCAAGGTTAATGCGTTTTGCCACAATCCTTTTTCATCGCTTAAGTCTTCTGTGCTGGGTTGAAAGTAAAGCGTGCTGGTATATAGCGCGTGTTCGCTAAATTTATTCTTGTACGCCCAATACAAATTTAGGCGAACGGTTTCTTCATCGTTGTCGGTGCCGCCGCCGATATAGTCTTCATCTTCATAAAACAGACCAGCACCAACGCTGTTCACTTGCGTTGGGTTCGTGGGATCGAACGTGTAGCGAACGCCGCCACCGATTAGGTTGCGTGATGACAGTAAGCGGAACTCGTCATCTTCGTGCTGCACAAAGGTTTCATGGCCAAAGTTAGGCGTTAACTTGTGCAAGTGACGCAAATGTAAAAAGGTTTTGTCTGTGTTTACTTGGCGGTCGACTTCGGCGTAGTCGCGACTACCAATAACAATGTATTCGTGGCGCGTGGTGCTGTGAATGACTTTTAATTCACTGCCCATGGCAATTTTATCGCTATTACCTTCGCGGCCATCCAGCGTAAAACTCAGGCTACCTGTGGTGCCTTCGTTAGGGTTGTTCATACGCTGACTTTCGATATTTGTAATGGCCGTGGCGGAGGCAGAGATTGAGAGTAACGACAGGCCGAGTAGGCCAGAACGTAAAACAGTTTTCATAATGCGAGCTCGCGGCTTTCCTGAATTCAAGAACATGCAAGTCTAACACACGCTGGAGTGATCGCTAAAAATCATGCGGCGGTTTCGGTTTGTCCTCGGGCTGATGCGAGATTGCGCACTAGGTTTAACATGTGTCGGCCCTCATGATGATCGGCCAGTACGGCAGGCTTGTCGCGCAACCGATCCAGATGTTGTTGCAATGCTTGTTCAACATCCATTGGGCCCGCCTCGTAGTGATGAAAGGCCAACTGGGGCAGCAAGCCTTGCGCGCGCACCTGACTTTCGCCAATAAAACCTTGTTGCTTAAGGGCATCTTGCAATGGGATGAGTTCGCTAATGGGTAAAGCGCGAACATCAAATTGATCCGCCAGTGTTTGTAAGCGTGCGCTTAAGGCCGACGCCGAAGCGCGGTCCGGTTCCAACGTTTCGGCCATATCGACTTTTTCGTTGGCTTTGGTTTTTATTTGGTTTGCTGTTTGTCCAAGTTGATCAAACAGACGGCGAGAAAGACCCATTATGTCCATGGTGCCCCCTAACAGCTCCCCCCTTTCAGGTTAGGGGACGAGCCAAAACTGCGGTTGCTGATGTAATTCAAAACTAGGGAATCAAAAACTACGCCAAACAAAAAAGTCGAAGAAAATCAGAGGGTTGAAGACAAGTGGTAAGGTAGGTATTTCCGCTTTGCAGGCAAGGCTGGCAATTTCTTGCCTCTTTTTGCAACGGTGAATTGCCCCAATAGACCATTGCAAAAATATCCCATTTGGGGTTTGGCATTTATGCACATTGTCGGTAATCTAGCGACCTAGCACTATGATACAAACTCACTGAGCTACTTTTCCCCTTAAGAATTATAAGAAACAGGCGACATTTATGGTGATTGATCAGACGGCAGATCAGGACAAGTCCAAAATCCAATATCGTGGACGTAAAGCGTCACGCGCAGGCAGTGAACAGCGCCGTCGAGCTATTCTAGAAGCTGCTCTGCGAATTGTGGTGCGCGATGGTGTTCGTGGTATTCGACATCGCAGTGTGGCGAAAGAAGCGGACGTTCCGTTAGCGGCTACCACTTATTACTTCAAAGACATTCAAGAGCTTATTGGCGACACGTTTATGTTGTACGCCGAAAAAGCACAGTCCGTGGTGAATATTTTTGCACGCAAAATGTATGAGCCATTAGAAAATGCAGATGGTAAAAAACTGGCTGAATTAACCACAGGACCCAAACTAGTGGAAGTCATTGTGGACCAGCTGGTGGCTTACATTATGGAAAAAGCCACGCAAGAACGTGACATGTTGATTGCCGACCAAGCGTTTCGTTATGAAGCATTGTTAAACGAAAATTTACGTGGGTTGGCGGCCTCGCACGAATCTGCGTTGGAGAAAAAACTCATTGAGTTTTTGAATTTGGTTCACAGCTCCCATCCAAAAGAAGATGCGCAAATTTTAATTAGTACAGCACGTCGCGCCGAGTACGAAGCATTGTTAGTGCCGCCAGAAGACATTGATCGTGACTGGATTCGTAAAATGATTGAGCGTCAGGTGTCGTTGATTTTGAAAATCGACGTGACTAAACCAAACAGCTAGGCAAATTGGTTTAGTAAAGCGGATAAGCTAATTAAACATTAAACAGACTGCTTTAAACGCGCTTTGCGCGAAGCGAGCAATAAAAAAAAGGCGTTTGAATCATCATTCAAACGCCTTTTTTATTTCTTGGTCTATCTAGCATGCACAGTGTGAGCGAGGGGGAGTTCACTGTGCTGGCGGTATAGCTCCAGCCTGTACTGCCTAGGTCTAGGCTCTGGTTCTAGGCTCTGGTTTTAGACCCAAAGCCAAACCATATTAGTCTGTGTTACGCCGGAGTTAACAGGGCTGGCGCGACCTACTTGGCGCCCGCCAAATAAAAGCCCATTTGTTTTAGGGCGGTTTCTAGTACATGCACTTCGAGCTGAGAAAACTCGCGGCTGTCATGGCAAAAACCACAGGTTAATCGTGGCAGGGTGCGCAAATAACCGATTGGGTAATGAGTTTCGCAATCGCACGCATCGCAACTGATGGGGATTTCAGTTTGGGTGTTGATGATGGTGGCCACCGGCGCGGAAGGTGTTAACGATCCCGGTTCGTTGGAATGATTTTGACGCTTTAACATGGCACTACCTCGCTACGATTGCCACTAGGCCTGTACTGATTGATCAGTCAATTCGACGGGCCGCTATTGTAGGTGCATTTTTAAGTAAATCTAGTACGCGGGTGCTATAAATATCATGTTGGCGAGAACGCCCTACTGATACCTGTCAATCGGTTCGCAAGGTTTGCTCAGTCTGTCCAATTGGCCGTAGAGAAGGAGCACTATCTGTGCCGCTTACTTGTTATTTTGTAACACCCTGAATTAAAAGGCTTTTTTGTTGTTCTTAGACAAATAGAGCAAACAGTCGTGCCCTTTAATAATCCTGACTGCACTCAATACGAGCGCAATTCAAATAAAAAGTTCTTAGGAGAAGGGGTCTGGCAACACAGTGTTGCGACTAGGCGCAACGCGTCTTAAAAAAGCTTAAGCGCAAGAGAAAAACAATTTGGCATTGTGGTTTGGCGTTAATTGACCGATTAAATGTCACGACTTCTAGATGTCCAACAAGTCTGCAACGTAATCGGCAATGGCCAAGCTGCTGGTCAACCCGGGCGATTCGATTCCAAATAGTTGCACTAAACCAAGACCCTCATGACGAATGACAAAGTCGGCGGCGGCTTGGTCTGGTCCAGATAGTTTTGGCCGTATGCCGGTGTAACTGGGGTGCAGTTTGTTTGGGTCGAGTGTGGGCCAGTAGCGTTGAATGGCTTCGACAAATTTTTGTTTAAGGTGGGTTTGCGCGTCTGCCGTTAAGCGGTAGTCGCTAGGGTCATCTTGGTACAGAGTATCGGGGCCAAACTTCAGTTGATTAGCTAAATCCAAGGTGGCGTGTATACCAAGACCAGCGTGGTTTTTTTCGGGCAGTGGGTAAACCAAATGGTTAAACGGGTTGCGTCCAGCATAGGCGAAGTAATGCCCTTTACACGGATATAGCACCGGAATGTCATGTGTTGTCACATCAGACCGCGTTGCCAGAGCCTGTGCGCCTAAACCAGCACTGTTGATAACCATCGAGCTGCTCAATTCGTATTGTTCGCCCTGACAACTTAGCCTCAGTTGGTATTGGCTACCTGTGTATTGAAACGCATCACATCGGGTGTGCCCGACAAACATGCCGCCGTTACGTTCTAGGTCAGCCAATAAACTTTGCATGTAGCTGTGGCTGTCGATGATGCCGGTCGAAGGGCTGAACAATCCACCGGTGCCTTTTAACGCTGGGGCAAGCTGGTTAAGTTGCGTTGTGGTTAATCGTTGTAAGTCGTCCACGCCATTGGCGTGCGCTTTTGCTTGAGTTGCGTCTAAGGCATCGTCTTCTTGAGCTTGCGTGGCAACAATGATCTTTCCTAAACGTCGAAACGGCACCTGACGTTGCTCGCAATATTGGTAGAGCTTGTGTTTGCCAGCAACACACAGCCGGGCTTTTAAACTGTTGTGTGGGTAATAGATGCCAGCGTGAATGACTTCGCTGTTGCGGCTACTGGTTTCTTCTCCGATGTGACCGTGCTGGTCAATTACTAAGACGTTTGGCAAGCGCTCACTGATGCGGGCCGCGATGGCTAAGCCGACGACACCGGCTCCGATGATTACGGCGCTGACTTGTTCCACTGAGTCATCATCCTGTCAGGTCAAAAACGGTTGGCAGTATAGCGTTTCTCTACCATGATGAGCAGCGCAGCACGGTGCACACTCGAGTACGCGATAACGTTTTTAAACAAGGGGGCGGTATGACATCCGACAATTGGTTTCAACGCATTGAGCGGGTAGCAGATCGCATTCCGCATCCCATGGCGCTGTTTTTATATTTGTGTGTATTGGTCATGGGCGTAAGTGCGTTAGGGGCTTGGCTAAATTGGCATGCGGTGCATCCGGCCACCCAAGAGGTAATCGTGATTAAAAGTTTGCTCAGCGCGGATGGCTTGCGCTTCATGCTTAGCGGGATGGTAAAGCACTTTATGCAGTTTGCGCCGGTGGGCCCCGTCATTGTCATCATGCTGGCGTTTGCGTTGGCAGAAAAAAGTGGGTTAATGCCAGCGCTGATTCAAGGTTTAGCACAGCGGACATCATCGTTTTGGTTGGCTCCCATGGTGGCCTTGTTGGGGGTGTTGTCCAGTGTGGCCATGGATTCCGGTTACGTGGTGTTACTGCCTTTGTGCATGGCGTTGTTTGCAGCCTTTGGTCGCCATCCATTGGCTGGGTTAGCTATTGGATTTGCCGCGGTCAGTGGTGGTTACAGTGCTAACCTGATTGTCGGCCCAGTGGACGTGATTTTGTCTGGGCTCAGCACAGAAGCCGTGCGCATGGTTGACCCTAATCGAGAAGTGGGTGTACTGGCGAATTACTACTTTATGCTGGTCAGTGTGCCGTTAATTGTGGCGGTGTGTTTGGCGGTGAATCGTTACTGGATCGAGCCTAATTTGCCCGCTTACCAACCGTTGAATGTTCAGCAATCAACGAACACGCAGCAACCACTGAAAGCACAACAGGCGCCGCAAACACAGACAGTATTCGGTGTGGGCTTTTGGATAACGCTGGCTGCGATCGTGGCGATCTGGATGGGACTAACGCTACCGGCAGATGCGCCGTTGCGCGACCCAACCACGGGTGCGCTTATTAAATCGCCGTTTGTGCAGTCGCTGATCGCGTTAATCGCCCTGAGTGTCGCAGTGCTGTCTACGCAGTTTGGTGTGGCGCAACAACGTTTTCGTCAATGGCAGGACTGGGTGGACGCGCTACAACACGGCATTCGTGAGCTGGCTCCTTATCTTGTCCTCATGTTTGTCGTCGCCCAATTTGTGGCGTGGTTTGGGTGGAGCCAAATGGGCACGGTGCTGGCCGTACACATGGCTGATTTGCTTAACGCCTTAGCCTTACCTACGCCCTTGGCCTTGCTGGGATTATTGGTGTTTGCCGCCAGCCTAAACTTGGTGGTGGGCAGTGCGTCGGCCAAATGGGCATTCTTAGCTCCAATTCTGGTTCCGGCTTTTTATTTGGCGGGGCTGGCGCCGGAGTCGGTCCAAGCGGCGTACCGCATTGCCGACAGCAGCACGAACATCATTACCCCACTTATGCCTTACTTCCCATTGGTGCTGGCCTTTGCGCAAAAATATGAGCCTAACGCTGGCGTCGGGCGGGTGCTCACTCTGATGTTGCCTTATTCATTAGCCTTGCTTGTGGCTTGGTTTGGGTTGTTTGTGCTGTGGGTGGTGCTGGGTTGGCCCCTCGGGCCTAGTTAGTGAACCCGCATGTGCCTGTTCGGCTCGTCCTACTGCAATGTTAAAACAGCCCCATAGAGGAAGGGTTTTGGTATCACCTCGGCTTGTGGCTATAATGCGCCCAAATTTTATTCACTCCCTCTATTCATACAGGTGATGCCCCATGACATTTGAGCAGTTTGAAGAAGTAGCCTTAACGCTGGGGCTAGCCGCGCTAATGGGTTTTATGATGTTTATCATCTGGGACCTGGGTAAGCGCTCCAATGCTGGGAAGTTTGGCATGGCCGTGCTGTTCTTCGCACTAGGCTTGGGGATGCTTGGCTTTATTATCAAAGGTGTACTTAAGGTCACCATGGGTATCTAAAACGCCAGCCTCCGTAACACCGACGAAACCGTGCAAGCAGCTTGTTTGCACGGTTTTTTTTGTGCTGTCTTTTTGTTGTTTTTTAATTTTGGGCGCTCAATTTAATTTGGCTTGATCTTAGCCATTGGGTAAAGCCACACAATGGAGTATCGTGTTATCTGACTGCTTTGAGTAAAACCGCCACGTGTTACAGGAGTCGGTATGAGCGAACAACTTAAAGAAAAACTACAGTCGTTACACGACGCATTGCAGCAGGTAGATGCGTTGGATGACGATACCCGCGCACTACTCAACACCCTAGACAAAGACATTGCCCGCGTCACGGCTGGCAACCCCGTCTCAGAAAACCTGACAGATAAGCTCGAAGAACAAACCGTTAAATTCGAAGGTGAACACCCGCAAATGTCTGCTATCTTACGAGATGTGATCGACCTATTAGGAAAAATGGGGATCTAAGCGGCGCTTATTATTCATATCACAGGGGTACATTCATGAAACGTATGCCTCGCATCAAAGACGTGATGACGGCTTTTCCTTTTTCGATTCAAGCCTCGGCCAATATGGACCAAGCGCGCATCATGATGAAGGAACACAAGGTAGGGCACCTGCCAGTAAAATGCGCCGACGGCTCATTAAGCGTCATAAGTCTGCGCGAACTTGAACGGGTCAAGCTACCCGGCCACAGCCATACCGATTTCGATGAGCTGACGGTTGGGGATTTATGTCCTGTCGATACCTACGTTGTTGATTTGTACACCTCGCTGATAGAAGTTTTAGATTACATGGCAAAACACCACGCAGATTGTGCGCTGGTGACGCGACAAGAAAAGTTAGCGGGTATTTTTACTTTTTCTGATGCGTGTCGCGCTTATTCAGAACATTTAAAGGATGAATTTTTCCCCAGTGGGGGTGGCGACGTCGCATGACCTTTGACTCGGCTAAACTCGTGAAAACGTCCCTAGGCTCATTGACGGCTCAAGTAACCGCTTGGCCGTTGGACCCGCAAAAAAGCACCTTGGTTTTTCTCCATGGTGCGGGTTTTCACGGGGGGTTTTGGTTGCCGCAATTGCCCTTGGCCGAACACTTTAATCTAGTCTTTCTCAATTTGCCGGGTCGCCGTAAAGCGGCACAGTGTACTGCTGATCTGCATGACTATGCCGATCATGCAGAAGCCGCTTTGGCTGAATTAGGACAACCCTATTGGCTTATTGGTCACAGCATGGGCGGGGCGGTGACGCAAATTGTATTGCGTCGTCAGCCAAGCGGATTGATTGGTGGCGTACTGGCGTGCACCGGCGCACGTTTAAAAGTGGCACCTGTGGTCAACCAATTATTTGCCCAAGGTGGCGCAGTGTTTATGCAAGTGTTCAGTCAGTCTGGGCCCGGTCTGTCGCTGCAACAGGTGGCAACGCTGTCTCAACAAATGACCACTACCCAAACAGGACTAAACGATTTTTTGGCCTGCAATCAATTCGATATGATGGCGGAGCTAAACCAAATAAACGTGCCGTGCTTAGTTACCTGTGGCGATAAAGATTTACTCACACCTGAGAAGTACAGCCAGTATTTACACCAACATATTCCGGGTAGCCAGATAGCGCTTGTACAAGGTGCTGGGCATTTGCTACCGTGGGAATCCCCCCAAACTTTCAATCAACTAATTAGCGAATTTGCCCAGCGTTATGAGCCTCACTCTGTTTCTACTGCTGATTAGCATCGGCTTTATTGCTTTATTTACCACGCTTCTCAAACTCAAACGTATCCGTAACCTTGTGTACTTTGCACTGGTTGCGCTGCTGATTTTGTTCGACTTTGCAGTATTAAGTTTGGATAAAATTTATTTTCTGCATAACGCGCAAGACGATGCCTTTATCGAAAAGCTGGCCGAAAAAGAACGCGCGATTAACGAGCAGTTGGTGCTTTATAGGGAATTAACCAGTATTCAATTGGACATGGCACTGGCGGTTATGACAGACAATGCGGTGAACGATTCCGAAGCTGAAATTCGACAAAAGATCGCAACCCGCGACAAGCTGGTTAATCAAATGCAATTGCTGGAATTTGACGAAGCTAAAATCCAGCACGTACAGGAGCAGATTAACTTAGCGGTGCACCGTTATTTGATGGAGCAGTTAAATCAGACTGTGATCAAAGCTTTAGGTCACCGCACTTATGGCGAGTTTGTACGCAGTCGTCCTCGCCATGAATGGACCGACACCCTGTTTGTAAAGGAACTCGAAGAGTTTTTGAAAAAGCATTCCCTGCAAAACGAAGAGATAAAGCAACGCTTGCAGTTATTAAAGGTGTTTGATTCAAGCGGCGTGCTGCTTTAGAGAAGACCACAGCAAAGCTTAAGGAAAGAAAAAATAGCATAGGTTCAGAAGGAAAGTTCTTGTTCAGCCGTGCATGACTGAGGTGGTGGGCAGAGCAAAGCTTAAGAAAAGAAAAAATCGCATAGGTTCAGAAGGAAAGTTCTTGTTCAGCCCGTGCATGACTGAATGGCCCCAGATCAAACCTTACCCAGTACATAGTACCTATGGCGCGAACCTATGCGCGCAAGTTAAGTGACTCGCTGTAATTATCCTCTGCAGGTACCTTGCCAACTTTATTCCATTCGCATTAATTTTAACGACATCCGCGCTAACCCCTTGTTTTAAAGGGCTTTCAATAAAATATGGTTTGTAATAGTGCGCCATTGGTCGTCGCAACTGGCTGGTTGTGATGCGTCTTTGTGCACAGCCATGCAATTGTGAAACATCTTAGGGCAATCCCGAGTCTGTCCAATGCAGATTGTTAAACAGCAATCTAACTGTCACCCGATTTTCATGTTCCCACGCTAGCCTCACGAATCTTGCCGCGGGGATAGGCGCATCCCACCACAATTAATCTAAAGGGGAGCAAACAATGAGCAATGGGGTTGGCAGCTGGATTCACGGACCGAGCACCAGTGATATGTCTTGGTTGACCGAATTATTGGAGCAACGGGCATTTAACAACTTTACCGCCAAACAGTTGCTCGAACTGTTCGTGCGTTTACCCGGCGTACGTTGCGTGCAGACCTTTGGTGCGACTCGTAAAAACCAACAGCTGGTTTTGGAATTGACGCACTATTCAGGCGATATGGCGGTTGAAAACACCCTCGCCATGGAAACAGCCATGGACCGAGCCTTTCAACGGCAGCAAGCCTACTATGGTTGTGCTCAGCAAGGCATGAGCGAACTAGGTAGCGAGCTAAATGTTTCTCGTGAGCCTGCGTTGGCCACGAGCACCCACCTGTTACTGCCGCTGCGTATTAACAACACCTGTGTGGGTGTGTTGGCCTTGGTATGCGAAGCCGGCAAGGTCGCCACGTTGCCTTTGCATTGGGTGAAATTGTTGGTGGCTTTGTTTGCGCAGTGCATGTGCAGCACCTTGTTGCCCAACTTTGTGACGTTATACGCGCGGCCATATCAGCGGGTTGAAGAAGGTGAGCTGGGGCGTATTCAAGACGTGTTGGATCGCTGTAGCGGTAACAAAACCATGGCGGCGAAAGTGCTTAACATGACGCCGCGACAGTTGCGTTATCGTTTGGAAAAATTGCGAGCCTAATGCGTGGCTCTGTTTGTGTGTCGCAGGAATTTTACGTGTCGTTGTAGGGAGTGTTGTTCGGTTTTATTGAACGACGAAATACTTTTTTACAATTGGCGCTAATGGTATAGCTCTTGCTGAATCTGTCCAATTAATCAATAAACAAAATTGAGCAGGAGCGTGCTACATGATTCCCAATCTCAGCAAAGGCATGATCGACGATATGCAGCAATTGCGTAAACGGATGCGCTCAGAATTCGGTGTGGAATTGCGTTTAAGCCAAGAAGATATTTTAGAGCAAATCACCGCATTGGCTGCGCGCAGTAAGGATCAGCGCACTCGTATTCTGTTTGATCACCTGCAAAGCCAGATGGGCGATCAGCCCGAGGTGAAAGCGCCCAAAAACGAAGCCGCCGTGGAGGCATCTGCACCAAAACAAAAAATTCGCGTCTATCGTGGCTGCAAAATCATCGAAGAAGTTCCTCCTGCGGACTACACAGCCGAAACCAAACGCATCTATAGAGGGCAGGTGGTCGCCTAAATGTTTTAAAGTGGGGCATTTGGTAAACCCCATCTAGCTTGACCTTCCATTCTGACTTTCCTGCGAGCTTAACGAATCAGCGTCTATGCTGAATCTATGAAGCTGAAAATCCGCAAACGTTTGCTCAAACACAGCGCCCGTTTAGTGGCGCTGAGCCTATCCGTTGTCTTTCTCTGGTTGGCCCTCAACGTAGGTCAAACATCGGGTCTTATGACGCGCATTGAATACCTGCTGTATGACTGGCGTTTTAATCTCATGCTGCCGTTTACCAAACGAGGCAATAGCGACCATAAGATCGCCATTATCGACATCGACGAAGACAGCGTGGTGGAACAAGGGCGCTTTCCGTGGAGTCGTCACACCATTGCCAAGTTGGTCGATAAACTGGGCGAAGCCGGTGTTGTGGTCACCGCATTCGACGTGGTGTTTTCTGAAGCCGAGGTGAACCCGGTACAGCGCCTGCATCGCATCGGGGGGGAGCCGGTTAAGGCGGTCACCACAGATCAGGCTTGGCAGCAAATAGCCAGCGTGGTGGATGCTGATACCCGCTTCGCCCAAACCCTACGTGAGCACGACGTGGTGCTGGGGTTTTTCTTTCAAGATGAAGGGCAATACAAAAACGGCCAGCTACCAAAAGGTTTATTCACCGTGCCCGAAGACTGGCAAAGTCGGCTGGTTGTCACTCATCGACCGGGCTTTACAGGTAACCTACCGGTACTGCAATCAGCAGCCAGTGGCGGTGGTTTCGTCACCATGTTTCCCGACTTCGATGGTACCGTGCGTCGCGCCCCTCTGGTCATTCGCTACGGTGACCAGTTGTACCCCTCTTTGAGTTTGGCGGCAGCCATGCGCTATTTATTTTTAGACGAGGTGACGCCCAGCGTGGCAGAAGTGGGGGACGTACTGACCATGACCTCGCTGGCGGTCAGTGACTTTCCTGCGCCCACCGACCCGCAGGGTTTTGTGCGCGTGCCCTATCAAGGCGGTGCCTACACCTACCCTTACTACTCTGCGACCGATGTGTTGGAAGGAAGGCTAGAGCCAGGTGTGCTTGAAGGGGCCGTGGTATTTGTGGGCACATCGGCCATTGGCTTGGCGGATTTACGTAGTACTCCCATGGGTCCCCAGTATCCGGGTGTGGAGGTACACGCCAATATTTTAGATGCGCTATTAAGCGGAGGCTTTGCACAAAAGCCGGACTGGGAAGCCGGTGCCACGGTATTGCAACTGGTGTTGATTAGTTTGTTGGTGATCATTTGGTTGCCACGCTTTGGCCCACAGCTGATGTTGGCCAGTGCACTTGGCATCATTTCACTGACCTTGGTTTCAAATTTTTATTTATGGTGGCAAGGGATTGATTTGCCTTACGGCTCCTCACTATTGCTGACTTTAGCGTTGACGATGGTGTTTGTGGCAGATGGATTCTTAAAAGAAAACGCCAGTCGAAAAATGTTAAAGGGCATGTTCGATCAATATGTGCCGCCCGCGCACATCGACCAAATGATGAATAATCCTGACGCCTATTCGTTTGCCGGAGAAAGTAAAGAACTCACCGTCTTGTTTTCGGATATCCGTAGTTTTACCAATATTTCTGAAAGCCTAACCGCGCAAGAATTAAAGTTAATGTTAAACACCTACTTTACGCCGATAACTAAAGAAATTTTTGACCATCACGGCACCATAGATAAATACGTTGGCGATATGGTAATGGCATTTTGGGGTGCACCTGTACCTGACCCAGACCATAGGCGCAATGCGGTGTTGACCGCATTGCGAATGCAAGAAGTTACCGAACAGTTAAAGCCCATGTTTGCCGCGCAAGGTTTACCAGAAATAAACATAGGTGTGGGGGTCAATACCGGATTGATGAACGTGGGTGACATGGGATCTTCTTATCGGCGCTCTTATACCGTGCTGGGTGACGCTGTGAATTTAGGGTCGCGTTTGGAAAGCATTACAAAATTTTATGGTGCAAAAATTTTAATCGGGGAAGAAACCTTCGATCACATTGACGGATTTGTTTGCCGCTTCGTAGATAAGATTCAAGTTAAAGGTAAGGAGGAAGCCATTCGTGTTTACGAACCACTGGGGCTGGCAGGCGATGTATCGGCGGAATTAATGAGCGAATTGGATGCGTATCAACAGGCTTATGATTTATATCTCAAACAACAGTGGGTGGAGTGCGAAGCCGCATTCAAACAACTAAAAGCCGACTATGATCGAGTGCTGTATGACGTGTACCTAGAACGCATCGCAGATTTAAAACAACAAGACCTGCCCAGTGATTGGGACGGCACCTTCCGTCATACCAGTAAATAATTTAGCGGGACTGTAAGTATTTAAACAAAATCTTTTCGATATCCGCATGGTGTACGGGTTTCGCTTCGCAACCCATTAAGCCGATTTGCTGGCAATGTACGCGGTCGTCGTAATTGTGATTGGCGGTAACCGCTATGATGGGGGTATTGTGATTATCCGTGGTTTGTAAGATTTGCTGGGAGGCTTCGTAGCCGTTCATGACCGGCATTTGCAAGTCCATAAAGATCAAATCAAAGACTTGGGTTTTGGCCGCTTCTAACGCCTCGCGACCATCATGCGCCACCACGCAGCACACATCACTGCGTTTCACCATGCCCTGCAACACCATCAAGTTAATTTCGTTGTCGTCAGCCAACAAAACCTGTTTGTTCGCAAAATGGGGCGAGGCGTGATGCAACAAATGTTTATACGGCGCAAAACAATCCACGATTTGTTTGACGGCTGATTCAGGGTTTTGCAACAGGGTTTCTTGCAAACACGCATCGTCTGCGTCCATGGCATCTGACAAATACAAGATGCAATATTCTTGCATTAATCCGTCGCGACTGATGCCTTTTAGAACTTGATCCCGCAGCTCGGCATTTTTGCAAATAAGTAAATCAAAAGGACGATGGATTTGTTCCCCCTGAGTTAACAGTGCGATGGCCGTGTCAGCCTTGGGAGCAAATTGATGACTCAGTCCTACAATGGGTTTCATTTCTTTTAGTAGGGCGGCGACACTGTGTTCGCTGACGCCTAGCCAGAGCAGACGTTTAAATTCTAGCGGGTGAGGCAGGTCGGTTGTGTAGTTCACGGCCAACGGCAGTGGCGCTATGTCTTCTTGTTGGGTTGTTTGGTTGGTTGCTTGTTTAGTCTCTAAAGTTGAGGCGCCAGCGCTTGCTTGAGCTTGTGCTTGCTGTTGGGCTTGATCGGTGCCGGATTCGTTGTCGGTCTCGCCATCTGCGCTGAGGCTTTCGCAAGCGGGTGCGTCGGGTGCTAATTGTTTGTAAAGCAACGAAACGCAAATCAGCAGCGCCATTAACAGAATAAAGTTACATAAAATTAACCAGTTAATCTTTTGCTGAGTGCTATTTTTGGCCACCTTAAGGTACAGCTCAACGGCAAGGTTGGTTTTGCTAAGTAATTGGTTAGGAATGGTTGAGTTCACATCAAAAGGGCGTTCTGCCCCTTCGGTTTCTACATAGTTGTGCACGGCTTTGACTAAATGATGAATGCCTTTGTCCAACCGAGCGGGACCAAAAAATAATTCATGAAACGGGTCACCCGGCTGAGGCTTCTTCAAGTTAAAGGTCTCACTGCCGCTGATGAACTTCAGGTGATTTTGCTTAATAAGCTCGAGCGCGTTTTCCAGCTGAATCAGATCCCCGCCGTCCAGTTTGTCCTTGGTAGAGAAATAGGCAATGCGTTGGGTCAGCATGCGCTGCTTGCCCGACACGTTAATAAGATCGTAGTAACGCTCAGACAAGGTTGATATGTGGTGCCATCCAGCCGTATTAACGACGGCCAGCGTCATTAGCAGAACGCTAAAGATGATGAAATGGCGTTTAATGGTTTGGTTATCCACAAGGCATCCGCTGCTTTGGCCAAAGGGATGAGTGACATTACAACTGTGCTTAAAACAGTATAGGGCACGCTGCGGAATGTATGCCAAATTATCAGGCCGTTGTGCGTGCTTGACGGTTTTTGTCATGGATTAAACAGGGGTTGCGTTAAGCAAAAACAATATTAGGTTGAATGCGCCAAGCGACAGGTTTGTGACTAGACTGGATAAGCGTTGTAAGTGGTAAACCAAAACGGGTGCAGTGTGAAACGTGCGGCGACGGCTTGTCCTCTATGGGGCTCGGTGGTGGAATCAGTGTGGCGCTCTTTGCGGGGTTTAAGTTGTGTTCTGACCGTCGCTTGTGCGGGGATTGTGGTTGGCACGGCACTACCTGCCGACGCTTGGGGTGAGATAGACCCCATCAAGTGCCGCTATGCTCAAGCGAAGCTGGGCGACGAACCCATGGTGTGTCATGACCGCACCAGTTTTTTGGAACAAGCCAATGCCTCTGGTTTGTACTACCGCAAGTCGTTGGGCGCGAAAGATGTATTTGATGTGCCGGACTTGTTTCCCTTGGTGGCTAAACTGGTGTCCTTGTATAACGATGACGACGTGATGGTGATGGCGCAGTTTATTTTTCCAGCTAATGATGCCGACAACAGCTACCGCAAAATTCGGCTGGCATTAGATAAGAAATACGGTGTCGGCAAACGGGTGGTGGGGTTTGAGCGCTCGCCGGTATTTGAATACAAATGGCACTTACGCGATGGCGTGGTGGTGAGTTTTAAACGGCGCAAAGGCGCGAGCAATGCGCGCCTGACCTATTCACGCCCTCACATGGCGAGGGCGTTTTTATCCAAACAGGGTTATCAACCTAGCCGGAAACAAAGGTACTAATTCCAGTGCGACTAGTGACTGTGCTACTAGTTCCAGTACCCACTACAGCCAAGGTTGCTTACAGACTTGAGCGGCTGGCATTTAGGTATTGCACACCCAAGCGAGCATTTAATCGAAACGCTAGGTGATTACCCTTAGCCCATGCGCGCGCGGCGTGTGGGGTTTTGGTGCCGCAGTATGGATTGGGCGCGTCGTAAGCGGCTTTCATGCCCTCATGAAAGGCCTGCTGTTCTATGGCGGTTAAAAACTGATAACGCTCACCTGTGTACATATCATCACTCCTTCGATAGCACGTGTCGGCTGAATGCCCTTGGCGCTTATTTAGTCGCGCCCTTACTTACGTTATCGTCCGGCAGTGAGTTTACTTGAGCGATTACTTTAATGCCTTGAATACGCCACGACAGCGTTGCAGGCCGTTAAAAGGCTCCGGGCAAAAAACGACGTTTTACGCGGCGCATATATCCTTCGTATTGTTCGAACCGCTCTCGCAATAGAGCCTCTTCATAACCCGCTTTGATTCTTAAGATGACGGTCAAAGCCAACAGGCTGCCTAAGCTGGTTAGGGTCTGATTATGAATCACCAAAGCCAAGCCTATGATTAATACCACAGTGTACATGGGGTGACGCACTAATCCGTATGGGCCACTGGTGATCAAGCGTGCTTGTGGCAGCGGTGTAGGGAAAACCGACCAATTGCCTGGGCGGTTTACCAGCAGCACCCACAAGCCGCTTAAGCCAGCCAAAGCCAGTAGTAGCCAAGTAAGCGGCAGCGGCCAATGCCATTGCAACGGCCAGAAACAAAAGAACAGAGCGATGACTTGCGCGGCGAATAGGAGTTGTCCGTACATGGTTAAGGTCGTAGCTGCCAAAGATGAGGTGAAATAGGGTGTTGCATTGTGCCACGGTTGAAGGCATCTGCAATCAGTGGTATTTCGTGGAGCCCTTGACGGCGGCGTAGTAAGACGGCGCATTGGTTTAGTGAGAAGGAGCCATCATGGCTTTGAACATGTACGCTGGCGCAAGCGCGCTGGCCGAGATTCAAGAACACGGGCTCAGCCCAAAACGCATTTCCATGATGGTGGGGGCCTCTGGTGGACCTAAGTGGCTTATGTTGTGCCGCCTTGATCAATACCTCAGCGAGCACTTTTTATCTCAAGCTACGCAGCCCATTCATCTAGTGGGGTCCAGTATTGGCTCGTGGCGAATGGCTTGCTACGCACAGCCTGACCCAGTATCGGCGTTTCGTAAATTCGAAGCCCTGTATACCGATCAGCGTTACGACAAATTAACCCCGCAAGCCATCAGTGCTTATATTGATCAAGTGCTTGACGCCTTGTTCAGCGACGAAATTGAGCAAGCCATTGTGGATAACCCTAAGCGCATTTTGCACGTGGTCGCGGCCCGTAATCGTCGATTGTTTAACAGTGCGCACCCACTGGTGCAGGGGATTTCGATTGCCTTGGCTGCCACTTTAAACCTGTTGACCAAGCAGGCTGTGCCTCAGATGTATCCTCGCGTGGTGGTGTCTCAAGCGGGTAAGGCAGCGCCCTATGCTGGCGCCAAGCAAACCGTGGCGCTTACCTCGGCCAACCTAAAGCAAGCCTTGGTGGCATCGGGGGCGATTCCCTTGGTGTTGGCACCCAGTGCCATTGCGGGCGCAAAAGACCGTCTGCATTGGGATGGCGGCATTGTGGACTATCACTTCGCGGGGCCATTTCATGTGGCCGATGGTTTGGTGTTTTATCCGCACTTTTTCCCGAAGGTGGTGCCCGGTTGGTTTGATAAGGCCTTGCCATGGCGCAAGCCGAAGCCGAAAGATTACGACAATGTTGTCATGCTGACGCCGTCTGAGTCGTTTATTGCTTCGCTGCCCATGGGCAAGATTCCTGACCGCACCGACTTCGAAAAACTCAGTGACAGTGAGCGTGAGCACTATTGGCAAACCGTGTTAACGCGCACCGACGAGCTGGTGGATGATTTTGCAAATCATCTAGCGCGGGATGCAGGGCGCAGCTGGGTGCAACCCATCGAGCGCCTGTTTTAATTCATCAAATAACTTTGGTAGAGGGGTTTTAGTTCCTCGATAGCATGTTTGATGTAATGAGGAAGGCGCTTCGCATAGCTGTCCAATAGGGTGATGGCATTGAGGCAGGCGTCTTTATCCAGCTGCGAGCGCAAACGCTTGGCCAAGTAGGTGTTGAGCGTTTCCAAGTGCTCGTAGCGTCGCAGCAAACCTTCTAAGTCTTCCGGCGCTTCGCCGTTTTCCTGTCTAAAGTATTGCGCCAGCATGTAGCTCGCACAGGTTCGCCATAAGGTTTCTTCTGCGTTGGCCAGTGGTAAATGAAACCGCGCCATAGGACGTAAGAACTCGGTGTGAGGGCATCCGCTGGAGGCCAAAATTAACCCCAAGAGTGAGCTAATGGCCTCTTGTGCGCTGGTGGTCTGTTGCACGGTGCGATGCTCTACCGTGACGGTGACATCCACTGCATCGAACGACACGAGATGATCTATCTGGCGAACCACTTGGGCAAGTTGCAACGCCGCAGGGCAGTAACGCGGTGAACTGGCGTCTTGGTAGGGACAATGATGACACTGTTGGAAGCTCAACTCGGCCCAAGGCGGGCGTTGTTGGTCCGTGGTGATGAGCTTGTAGCGCTCGCCATCGTACTTAAAGTCGAATGCAATGGTTGGTGTGTCAGGCAAGGAAAACGCGTAAGTCAGCTGGTCACTCATACTTCACCTCGAATACTGCTTAAGTGACATGAGTTTGAGTATAGTCAGTTTCGCAGTGGCTGCCTTACGCCTCCACTTGCTGACTCACCGGTAGCTGAATTTCGATGCATAAGCCTTGGTGATTGCTTAGGTTGCGGGCGTGAATCTGGCCGTTGTGCAGATCAATTGCGCGTTTTGCAATGGCCAGCCCTAGGCCATGGCCACCGCTGCTACGTTCGCGCGCTTCGCTGGTGCGATAAAAGGGCTTAAATATTTCATGCAGTTTGTTTTCGGGAATGCCGGGGCCGTGGTCACAACATTCGATGATCAGGGTGTCAGCACGGTGCTGCAAACTCACAACTATGGGTTCATCGCCTTCGGTGTAGTGTTGAGCATTTTTAAGCACGTTTTCCAAGGCACTACGCAGCAGTTGGCTGTTGCCCTTGACGGTGATCCGAGTGGTACTTGAAGGCTGCGTGGCATGGTTTTCAAAGCGTACTTGGCTTGCGTTCGGGCTGGCGCTGCTCGCATAGTTCACGTCGTCACATAAAATTTGCAGTAAATCCACAATGTCGACTTCTTCGCTCAGGGCCAAATCAGGCTGTAATTCATAGGCCGGTAGATTCAGCAATGCGGTGATGATGTCGTTTAGCTGCTGACATTCGTTTTCGATGCGGTCCAGTTCATGTTGTTCGTGGTGTTGGAGTTTTTTACGGGTGAGCGCTAACGCAATTTGTAAGCGTGCAATGGGTGAACGTAATTCGTGACTGATGTCTTGAATCAGGCGTTTTTGTGCCGCTACCGAGCGCTCTAACTTCTCAGCCATTTCGTCAAAGTCTTTGGCGAGAAAATAAATTTCGTCTTTGTGTTTGCGAATGCTCGGCATCACGCGGGCTGATAAATCGCCGGAGGCTAATTGCTTGGTGGCCGCGCGCAGTGAGCGAATGGGTTTGCTGATGTAACGGGCTAATACGTAACTGATGAGGCCACTGATGATGATGGCGAATAACACCACCCACACCAAGTTATCTAACAATATTGCGCGCCAAGGTGGATGAGGTGCTTCGACCATGGCGATGAGTTTAATGGCTTCGCCTTCGCGGTTAGTGAGAATGCGGCCAACTACGATTTTGTGATGACGTTGCTTATGAATGAAGGGGCGTGCGCTGCTTAGTTGTTCGTTCATGTGGCGCACGGGCCGGGGTAAACGTCGAGTGAGCAGTTCCTCTTGATTGCGCAGTACGTAAACGTGTTTGCGTTCGTGACGCGGCAATGTCAAAAACCAACGTCGAGCTTGGTCATAAGGTTCTTCTTTTAAGCGTCGGGCCAATTCCATAATGGCCATAGGCGGTCGCACATCTGTGGTGTACACATCGTCGCGATCCAGCGCGAACAACAAGCCCGCCGAGATAATCACCAACAGCAAGGTGATCCAAAAACTGACGAGGATGCGTCCGGTAAGATTGAGTTGTTGAAAGAAACTGCTCATGGGCGAGGTTAATCTCGATCGGCTTTTAGCAAGTAGCCGTTACCACGTTGATTCACAATGATGTCGGCATCCGCTCCAGCGGCCACTAACTTTTTACGTAAATTGCTGACGTGTACATCCACACTGCGGTCAAATTTTGTCAGGGGGCGGCCCAAGCCGCTTTGGCACAGGTCTTCTTTGCTGACGATTTGCCCCAGCTGAATGTTAAGGTGCTCGAGCATTTTAAACTCGGCACCGGTCAATTTGAGCAGTTGGCCGTTGAAGCTGGCTTCCATTCTCGGACTGTTAATCACCAGTGCATGGGCGCTGGGGGATTCCTGCGCATCTTGATGGCTGCGACGTAAAATCGCTTTTAACCGTGCAAGCAGTTCCCTTGGGTTACAAGGTTTGGGTAGGTAGTCGTCTGCGCCCAGCTCTAAGCCAAGAATACGATCCACGTCGTCCCCTTTGGCTGTAAGCATGAGCACAGGGGTGGCACATTGCTGAGCACGTAGTTGCTTGAGCACTTCGATGCCGGACATGCCCGGTAGCATGATGTCCAAGGTGATAATGTCAAAGTCCTGCTGGGTAGCGGCACTTAGGCCGTCTTGCCCTGTATAGGCAGGGGTGACCTCGAAGCCTTCATCAACCAAGTATTCGCTGAGTAATTGTGAAAGGGCTTGATCGTCGTCGATCAGTAACAGTTTGCTCATGGGAATAGACTGCCAAACATCAAATTCAGGGGTATTGTGGTAACGCGCGTGCTACTCGCCCAACAACTTTACCCTACTTTACGGCGTCTTTACCGGACTTTTCGCGATCAACCGCCTTCTTTAGAAAACGGGGTCATACAATGCAATGACCAAACAAACCGGTAAGAGGAAATACCCCCATGACCCGTTACATCCTACCCCGCGCTAAGCACAAACTGACGGTTGTCACCATGGCAGCGACCTTGATGGCGACCTTGTTGATCGGAGCGACCTCGGCTTGGGCTGGCCCAAAGCACATGCTGAAAGAGTTGGATCTAACAGTAGAACAAAAAGCGCAAGTAAAAGAGCTGCGCCAACAACAGAAAGCCCAACGAGAAAGTTTGAAAGAATCTTTACAAGACAAGCACAAAGCCTTGCATGAACGTCGACGCGCCTTATTGCAAAATTATTCTGAGGCCGAAGCCAATGCCATTGCGGATGAAGTTGCAGCGCTTGCGCGACAAAAAGCCACCCTGCGTATGGCCGGTGAAAAAGCCTTATTTGAAATTTTGAGCGACGAACAAAGAGCAAAATATTTGTCGATGATGGAACAACACAAAGGCAGGATGCACGGTGCTGGTATGCACAAAGGCTTGGGGAAAAAACAGCGCCATTGTGACGCTATGGAGCTGCACGATGATCAGCACGATGATAAAGAAGAAGCGTGATTTAAACCGAGCCTCGCCAACCTAACGAGTCGGGGCTGCCACCACGGTGCTACGGTTTCTTGGTTTTTACCTGAACTTCCTCGCCCGCCGCATTGGTCAGCAGCCAACCCCGAACACGCCGCGTTAATACATTGTGTTTGCCTTTAATGGCGGTGCGAACCGCAGGGATGCGGATTTGCTGATAAGCCTCCCGTTGATTGCGGCGCAAGGCATTGCGTCGATCAAAAGCCTGACGTAAATCGTTAGGGTCTTGGCTGGTGACTAAGTCCAGCATGGGAATATCTAAATTCGCTAACATATTGTTCAACGGATACTGCGGATAACTTGGGGTTTTCGCATCCACCAATACCAAGGCAAACCCTTTTGCTTCTGGACTGCGTTGATAAATTTCGTTTAACGCTGCCACGGCCCAACTGGCGTTTAAGCCATGGGCGATGATCACCAAATTAAACTGACCCATTTCATTTAATTTTGTAATGCCTGCCGATACACGGTCGGTATTGATTTGAATGAACTGTGCACCACGGTCAGGATCATCCTCGGGCTCTTCTGCTTGCGCCTGTGCTTTTGCTGCTAAATCGGGAATGCTGTCCAAGCCATCGGCGATGGCGTCTAACTCATCACTGGCGGTGGAAGGCCCTCCGGCATCTGCTGTGTTTACTTCGGGCGCGGGCGCAGGCGCTAAATCGGCCGAAGTTTCAGGCTGCGTTGAAGGCGCCGAGGTTTGTGCCTCGTCGGTTGTATCTGCGCTGGATGCATCGGCTTGCGTGGTATCAGGTGCGGCTTGCGGGGCTGGCTTAGGGCGCGGTGGCAGTGGTGCCTTGATGCTGTTGCCCATGAATAAGCTAAGCGTATTCCAACCGTAGTCTGGCAAGTACTCTCTTAACGGCGCGACGGTTTCGGGCCAATGGGCATGTTGTTCAACGTCGTGAAGAATTAATACCCCTCCTTGCGGCTTGCCTGTGTTTTCCGGCAGATACAAACCGCTTACGGCATCTTCTTGCCCAAATACGCGTACCTCTTCTAAACGCGAAAACGCCGTTAAAAAACGACTTACATCTTCTTTTCGCCAAAGGGAGGGGTTGGGATTATGGCGCGGTACGGGCGGTGCAACCGCTGCCGTTGCTGCGCTTTTTTCATCGTCGCCAGAGGCGTCGTTTGTAGCGTTATTTTCAGTGTCGGCGGGCGTTGGTGTCGTGGCTTCGTCTTGTGCGCGTGCGGTTTCAGTTTGCACCATGGCAATAATGAGCAACGCCAACAGTAAGGCAAATAAGCCTAAAGGGTGGCGAACAATCTGCACGGTTTTTAACGTTGGCAATAGGCGCATAGCGTGACGGCATAAGGGCTAAGTTGCTAAGAATAAATCAAAGCTTGTGCCAGAACCGAAAAGAACAAATGAGACATTTGGCCACCGTATTGGCGACAAGGGGCCAAGTGCGACACCAGCGCGTTATGTTACCTTGCTGACAGCTGTCAAGCCTACGGCCATGATGCGAACATGACGATCAAGCAGAACGATAAAAACAAATCAAAATTTCAAAAAAATAATAACCTCGAAAAAAATAAGAAAAAGGGGAGCAAAACCATGAGTCATTCAGATGTGATTACTCTGCCGCAGTTTTTAGGGCAGGTACCCGGTTTAGTGGCAGGATTGCCTGGTTTAGTGAAAGGGTTGCGTTTGGGTTACCCGCCTAAAAAAGAAACCACTGTTGGCTTAGGCTGGTGCGTTGAAGAAGCGGTACGAAAAAATCCAAATGGTGACGCCATCGTCTATGAAGATCGTACCCTGTCTTATAGCGAATTTAACGCTTGGATTAATCGCATAGCCAATGTACTGATTGGACGCGGCATCAAAAAAGGCGACACAGTTGCAGTTATGTTGGAGAACCGCCCTGAACTGTTAGCCACCATGACAGCGTTAGCAAAAATAGGTGCTGTATCGGCATTGGTGAATACATCGCAGCGCAGTAAGGTGCTTATTCACAGCATCAACTTAGTGGAATGTCGCGCTGCTGTTGTGGGCTCAGAACTGCTTGATGCCTACCAAGAAGTTGCGGAGCATCTTACCGTAGAAGCAACGCAAACCTATTTTTTAAACGACAGTGACACTCTAACCGATTTTGGTCAGGCCCCTGCCGGTTGGATCAACCTAGCCGAAGCAGCCAGCAAAGCATCTGCTGATGCGCCCGATACCCATCAAGCCGTTCGTTTTGATGATCCATGTTTTTATATTTATACATCAGGGACCACGGGCTTACCCAAAGCCGTTGTGTTTAATCAAGGTCGTTTTATGAAGGCCTACGGAGCATTCGGGTACAGTGCCGTTAAACTTAAAGCCAGTGATCGTATGTATGTGACATTGCCGTTTTATCATGCAACGGGTTTGGCTGTGTGCTGGGGTTCTGTCTTGGCAAAAGGGGCATGCTTAATTATGGCGCGTAAATTTAGCGCCAGTGGTTTTTGGCACGACATTCGTCGTCATGGTGCAACCGCGTTTGGTTACGTGGGCGAACTGTGTCGCTACTTAATGGATCAACCAGAACGTGAAAATGACAAAGACAATAAAGTGCGAATTATTGTTGGTAATGGGTTACGTCCAAGTATTTGGAAAGACTTTAAAAATCGTTTTGGTATTCAAAAAGTATTGGAACTCTATGCATCCAGCGAGGGCAACATTGGCTTTACCAACTTTTTAAACTTTGACAACACGGTAGGCTTATCGCCAATGCCTTACGCCATAGTGAAGTACGACAAAGAAAACGAATGTCCAATTCGGGATCAAAATGGTCGTATGATTAAAGTCAAAAAAGGAGAGGTGGGATTGTTAATTGGGGAGATCACCGAAAAAACACCGTTTCACGGTTATACCGACCCAAATAAAACCGAACAATGCATTTTGCGCGACGTTATGAAAAAAGGGGACGCTTGGTTTAATACAGGCGATATGATGCGTGACCTAGGCTTTAAACATGCCCAGTTTGTTGATCGTCTTGGTGATACCTTCCGTTGGAAAGGTGAGAACGTATCCACTACAGAAGTCGAATCCATATTGGACAGTGTGCCGCAAATCAGTGAGACCGTGGTATACGGCGTCGAAATCCCCAATACCAACGGTCGGGCGGGCATGGCGTCAATTCGATTAGAGTGCGACATTAACGAGTTTGATTTTAAACACCTGCATGATTACCTGCGTAAAGAATTACCTCACTATGCTGTGCCGGTGTTCTTGCGTATCAGTGACGGCATGGAAGTAACCGGCACCTTTAAACATAAAAAGGCTCCGCTAAAAGATGCTGGATTTGATTTACGTAAGCAGGACAACCCTGTGTACGTTTGGCTGCCGGGCACCGATACCTATGTGCCATTGTCGCAAGGTTTGCAGGAGCAAATTGAAAACGGTCAGTACCGCTATTGATTTGTTATTTTCGTAACCGCCAAAAAGCCCGTCTATGACCACTGCTGTCCCACAGTTTGGGAAACGAGAAAGCCTGAATCCAAATTGTTAGAATGTGATTGTCAAGAAAACATCTAATAATAAGGAATTCAGGCTTTGTCGCATTCTAACACTGC
>JBFHVZ010000020.1:0-25906 GCA_041589295.1 Pseudomonadales bacterium | reverse complement strand
ACAGATGCAGAACCTACTTCGTCGCGGTTCTTCATTGCAGACATACCGATCTTCATGGTCAGGTCGCCCCACTCTTTGTTCAGCTCTGCAAGAGGTGCTACGAACTGAGCCATTTCTTCGTTACCTTCCAACTCTTTACAGAACGTGTGAACGATCTTGGTGAAGTTCTTCAGAGCCTGGCCTTGAGTCATCAGTACTTTACGACCCAACAAGTCCAGAGCTTGGATACCGGTGGTACCTTCGTAGATGGTAGAGATCTTAGCGTCACGTACCAATTGCTCCATGCCCCACTCGGCGATGAAGCCGTGACCACCGAACACTTGAACACCGTGGTTAGCAGACTCAACACCTACTTCAGTCAAGAACGCTTTACCGATTGGCGTCAGGAAGCCCAACAGCTCATCAGCCGCTTTCTTCTGTTCTTCAGAGGTAGCCTTGTGCGCAATGTCGTTTTGCAGAGCCATCATGTAAACCAGAGCACGACCGCCTTCAGCAAATGCTTTTTGAGTCAGCAGCATTTTACGAACGTCTGGGTGAACGATGATTGGGTCAGCCGCTTTTTCAGGGGCTTTAGGACCAGTCAAAGAACGCATAGCCAAGCGGTCTTTAGCGTAAGCTAGAGCACCTTGGAAAGAACCTTCACAAGAAGTAACGCCCTGCAATGCAGTACCGATACGAGCAGTGTTCATGAAGGTAAACATGCAGTTCAGACCTTTGTTTTCTGGTCCGATCAGGAAGCCTTTAGCGCCGTCGAAGTTCATCACACAAGTGGAGTTACCGTGGATACCCATTTTGTGTTCGATAGAACCACAAACAACCGCGTTGCGCTCACCAGCAGAGCCGTCTTCCGCTACGTTGAACTTAGGTACGATGAACAGGGAGATACCTTTAGTACCTTCAGGTGCACCTGGTAGACGAGCTAGTACGATGTGAACGATGTTTTCGCTCATGTCGTGCTCACCAGCAGAGATGAAAATCTTAGTACCAGTAATGGAGTAAGAACCGTCTGCATTTGGCTCAGCTTTAGTTTTCAGGATACCTAGGTCAGAACCACAGTGAGGCTCGGTCAAACACATGGTACCAGTCCACTCACCAGACACCAGTTTGGTCAAGTAAGTGTCTTTCTGCTCTTGAGTACCCCAAGCAGACAATGTGTTCATCGCACCGTGAGACAGGCCAGGGTACATACCCCAAGACCAGTTTGCAGTACCTACCATTTCAGACATTACTGTGCCCAAAGACTCAGGTAGGCCTTGGCCGCCTACTTCTTCATCGTGAGCCATTGAAGGCCAGCCGCCTTCTACGAATTGCTTGTAAGCTTCTTTAAAGCCGGTTGGCGTAGTTACAGAACCGTCTTCGTGACGAGTACAACCTTCAATGTCACCTACACGGTTCAGAGGAGCGATTACGTTTTCACAGAATTTCGCACCTTCACTTAAGATGGCATCGATCATTTCAGGAGTCGCTACTTCTGCGTAAGCAGGCAACTGGGCGTAAGTACCAGGCATATCCAGTACTTCGTCCATAACGAATTTCATGTCACGTAAGGGGGCTTTATATTCTGGCATCGGAATAACCTCTTTGCCTTCTGGCCGCCACAGTAGAATTGGCCAGAGTCGTGTTTAGTAAAATCAGGGGTCTTGAATCGATCCCCTTCCTCTCTCGATCACCTATTTTGTCTGGCAGCCTGAATCATCACAGACACAGCAACAGACAGAATACGTCATCCTTACTTCAAACAAGTGTTTGAAACATACGTTTGCAAGTAAGTCTTGTCAAGGGGAATCCGAGTCTCAACTGAACAAGGATTCACCAAGTATAGGTAACGCATTAGACTTACGTAGCCACACGCACTAATAGATCGACAAGTGGCGTATTTGGACAGTAATTTGAGACAGGCAAACAAAAAAAAGGGCAAGGAACTAAGCCCTTACCCTAGGGGGAGAGGTATAACGAAAGGAAAAGAGATGAAGACGAATAATTACCCTGCGGATCTCAAGTTAACTACCTGTCCATCTTGCTTAAACTGCGTGCTGCACCACTGGGCCAACTCAGTGGTCGGTGCACCCAGCAACCGATCGGCTTCAGAAGAGTCTCCTAAGTCGCCAACCGCTTCGAAATACCGGCACATACGTGCGGCATGACGAATTTCTGCTTTGCCAGTCAACATACTCAGCACCGTTCCCAACCAGTAGGGTGCGGTCGTGACAGCAAGGTCTGGATCTAAGTGCTCAACATAAAGTTCTAGCGCAGCTCTCATGGACAATGCTTGGGGGCCATGAACAAACAGGCGTTTGTTGCGAACCCGTTCATCCAAATAAGCACGAGCCACCATCTGTGCGTAATCAGCTGCTGCAACCCAGTGCGTGGTCTGTTCGCCAGGGCCAAACAAACTGGCTCTGCCGCCGTTAACAAATTGCGGCAATGATTCCATAAACCAGCTTGGGCAGAAGATCAGATATGGCACTCCACTTGACCGTATTGCCTGCTCAGCTTCGTACTTAGCTTTTATGTCGTAAAAATGTGTGTTTTCTTCACACACGGTGGTACCGGATATACAGCTGATAAGTTTCAGCTTCAAATTTTTGGCTGCTCGCGCAATGTTTTCAGCTCCCTGCCGAATATTGCGGTCGCACTCTTTTTCCGAAGAGCCTGCCAAATTTATATGGACGGCATCCATGCCGAAAAGGGCCCGCTCTAGGCTGGCCACGTCATCCAAGTTGGCTTCCACGTAGGAAAACTGGTCACCTAATTGTTTCGCTGCCTTCGTGGCATTTCGCGTCACAATCGTTACTGCTATACCTGCCTGTTGGAGTGCCTTTGCCACAGGCGCACCCAATCGACCGGTACCTCCTACAATTGCTGCTTTCATGTGTTCACTCCAATTTAGCTGTTCAACTCGTCGGTGTCGTTGAACGGTTCGTGAACTATACCCACACAAATACCATCTGATAATTAGGATAAACAACATATCAAAATCCCATAAATGGGATAATATACATCTTGTTCTGAATGTGGCGATTTACGGGGAGTAAGCAGCACCATGGACTTAAATGCCCTATTGATACTGTGTGAGGTGGTTAAACACCGAAGCTTTAGCCGTGCGGCAAGGCAGTTAAAGATTCCCTCGAGCAATGTCAGCCGTAAGCTTCAAACACTGGAAGCAGAGATGGGCGTAAAACTGATTCATAGGACCACGCGCTCTGTAACACCTACATCTGACGGTCAAAGAGTTGTGGAGTTAGCACGTGGGCTGCTTGAATCTCACCAAGACATAAAGGAGTGGGTGCTTGGCCAAAAGGCTGAGCCAGAGGGGCTGCTAAGAATTACCTCACCAGAAACATTTGCTCAATGGCCTTTAGGTGAATGGTTAATTGAATTCCAACGGCTCTACCCAAAAGTTGAAGTCGAGCTTATTACTGATAGCTCTAATTTAAGCTTTGATGATTTCGAACTGGATTACGCCTTCCGCTTCGGCCCACTGCCAGATTCGACGTTAATCGCGAAAGAACTTTTTAAGATCGCATTTGGTTTCTTCGCTGCAACCGACCTATTAAAGCAACACAAGACACCTACGACATTACAGGATCTACTTGCCCTACCCGCCATCGGCTGTACAGCGGAGCAACAATTACTGCCTTGGTTTTATCAAGACGTCCAAGGCGAGCGCATGTTTTTTCCACAAACCTGTTTTCGCGTTAAAGATCAGTCAATAGCTTTAACCGCCGCGGTATCTGGACTAGGCGTCGCATTTTTACCCATATCACTGGTGAACAGGGCAGAACCGAAAAACGTGCTTGAGCCGTTGCTTAAAGCGCTTTGGCCCAAACCTATAAGCTTTCATATGATCTATCGAGAACGCCGCGGAACAAATCCGGCCCGCTACCAAGTTTTTCAAGATTTTATTATGGGCAAGCTTGCGGAAACACAAGCAAAAGAAGTGATCGAAGGCATTAGCTATCGCTAACGCCTTCTTAGCTACAACAAAAAGTTAATAGCCTGCGATTTTCGCCTTGGCCATATTGGTTACGGTTTCATTAGCATTAAGCTCTAGCACTTTTTGCAAATATGCTTCGGCTTTTTCTTTGTTATCTTGTGCTGCTTCGGTTTGCGCAGCTGCTAAATAAAAGTGAGACTTAGCATCATCTGTATATAAGTTCGGTTGCTCTTCAATTTCAGCTTCAAGCTTTTCCTTTTCTGCAATAGCGGTTTCGAGCGAGCCCATCACTTTCACAACGCTTCCGGTATTAATCGCAATTAAGCGAATTGTGAAGTTATCTGGCTCAGCCTTAAGGGCAGTATCTATCTGGCCTAGACACTCGTTCACCAATACCATTTTACGAATTCCCATAGCCCAAGGAATAGCTGCACCGGCCTGCTTGCAGTTGTTAGCCCCGTACCAAGCCAAAGCCTCATAGTTTTCTGGGTTTTCACCTACTAATTCGCCCAAAGCTTCATCTGCTTCATCAAGATAGTTATGTTCAAACATCATGCGGCCAAGCTGTAAACGAGCATCTTCGTCATTGGATGACTGTATTTCTTCTGTCAACGTTTGTTTAAATGACTCTTCCTGCTCACTAAATGGAATAGTGTCAAATGTGCTTACACACCCACCCAACGTAAGTGATAAAAGGGCCAATGGGATTGTTTTTATGTTCATGGGATCATCCTTTGATTTAGGGTTGGTTAGAAAAAGTATTCCACTGATGCTTGTATTTGTAATTCGTAAGGTACCCAGCCATATTCTGAGTAAACATCCCCACTAAACCCATTTAGGGTTGCTGTTGTCGTCCAGCTATCTCCGACATTCCAAACTTTGTTTACACCAGCTAAAAAGCTCTTATCTTGCAAATTTAGACGCGTAAGAATGGACAACACATCACTATCCCCACTTCCAGAAAATGCAATTCGAGCAAATAAATAATGCTGCCTAAATAGCCCGACGGTATTGTGGGTATTCATTAAAAAGCCTTGATGTGCTGAACCTAATGCTGGGTCTTGTAAATTCGCATGGGCATAATCAACTGCCCGCTTTAATGCTTTCCACTCACTGTTTGAATAACCAGACCCGTTATATAAATACTCCAATATAACGTTAGTATTATCGGTAAATGTATACTGTCCGCCCAACAGTACGCGTGATTCAAAGTGACTGCCTTCTTCGCGTACCAAAGCGTAATTGCTCAAGGTTTGATTACCAATTGAGATTGGCGTTTCTTCTAATTCAACACCATTACCCTGTTCAACCAAGGCTATTTCAGCATGCAATTCAAGCTGCTCGCCGAAGGTTGATGATATGCTAGAACCCCAAAACCAGCGCTGCTGTAGGGTTGCAATGGTGGCCGTGACTTCAGAAGCAGTAAGCAAAAAGTGTGATTTCATCGCATAGCTATTTAATCGACCCTCATACAGGCGATTGTCCTGTTCTATGCTTTTAAAATCTGCCCACATAAAGCGAAACGAAAATTCGTCACCATCCAGCTTAGCCGAGAAGTAAGGGTCTCCTTCTCTAATATATAGGCTTGCATTATCTCGTTCGTTGTATCGAATATCTGAAAAAGGATTAGAGGGATTCCAGCTATAGCCAGAGCCTTCTACAAAACTGCTCACACCAGCTGAAACCGTAATCAGTCGCCCAGCATAGCCCAGCGAAAATTGCTCAGTTCTCTGCTGTATTTCTAAATCAGTTTCCGGCGCGTCACTATCTTCAAAATACGGTCGGCTACGCAACTCAACGGAAAAATCATTCCAATAATGGCTATAACCTAGTTTTAGAACACCACGCCCAGAGTGTTCTACAGCTGGAACAAGGCTACGCTCTGGGTCAAGCGCACCATCGCTATTTTCATATTGCCGCTCCCCTTCTAATACGAAAGAAGTTGTCACGTTTTCTAATAAGGCTGCGTTTGCAACTTCACACCCTAATAGAGACAGTGATAAAAGCCCTAGAAACCTTTTGATCATCATAATTGCTGATTGGCCAACTGCTTAATTTTTCCAGGTTTAAAGTCAGATGCGTGAGTTTCTGTAATCTGGAAATTTTCGTACCGCATGATAGTGCTTTTACCTTCTTGTACTGCATTGACGATGCGAATCTCAGTTAATTGCAGCTTATTGTTTAAATAAGGCAAGGTTTCATACTTTTCGTAGTACGCTGTTTTCAAATGCTTTCCTGATGGTGCAAAAAACATCGCCTTATACGGCTTATAGGTATCTGAACTCACCCATAAATGAAGCTTTTTATAAGCAGCTAGCGAATCTTCACCCGCCACTAACTCAAGTACAGTATAGGAATTCCCGTCTATCGCTTCGTTATTTAATATTGTCGGAACGTAGTCTTTCGAAAAATCGGTACTAGCAACATCACCATTACTTGCTTCACCTAACAGTCTCTGCTGTGGCGTAATTTTAATAGGCTTTCGATTCTTAGGAGTAAAAAACCAAAGGTTACGACCGTTCATCAACAGCGCTTTACCCTTCTCTTTTGCTGGCGTTTCATAAGTAATTAAGGATGTATGCGAGTCATGAATAAGTGCCTTCATCCCAAAGCTAGCATCATCCTTGTTAGGTGCTTGACTAATAAGCGTCAAATCAAAAGCAAAAGACTGACCTTTAAAGTTTCTATATGCATCTACTTTCTCTAAGACCTGCATTGCATCTACTTGGGCAGCAAGCCCAATTGCACTTTGTAGGGAAAGTACGAGCACTAAAATGGGTATAAAAAAAAGATGTTTTTTCATAATAATTCACACATACCTTAAGGCTTCAACAATGTTTTTCTTAACAGCTGTTCTAGAGGGATACCATGTTGCAATGGAGGACAACAGAACAACGCCAACAAATAATTTAACCCATAAAACTGGCACATACTCTATGCGCAAAGGGAAACCTTGAGACGACCCTGGTGGTGCAGGCATCATAATTTCTAGGGAGGTAATGTAATAAGACAAAAAAGCGGCGACAAGAATGCCCACCAGTGCACTGACACCCGCAAGCAACATGCCTTCAGTAATAAACTGAATAGAAACTGTTAATTTCCTCGCACCGAGAGATCTTAACGTGCCAATTTCCTGTGTACGCTCCATAACGGTAATCATCATGGTATTAGCTATGGCGAGAAGAACGATACCGATAATGACTATATTAATGAACAAAAAGAATCCGTCGTATAAATCAACAACTTTGTGATAGAAGGTTGCCATTTTAAACCACTCTTGAAATTCAAAAGGCTCGCCCTGTGCAACCACATCATTTTGCAACCATTTTACAAAATTCGGCAGCATTGATGTTTCGTTAAGCAATACAACGATTTTATCAACCTCTTCTGTACTCATTAACGACTGCGCTTGCTGCATCGTCATCATCATGGCACGGTCGTCAAATTCTTTAGCAAAACTGCGAAAAATCCCATCAACTCGGACATCCACTGCATTCATTGCGCCGTCACTGTCGGAAGACAGCAACGTTAGATAATCACCAATTTCAGCGTTAAGCGCTTCGGCTAAGCCTTCGCCTAGCAAAGCCCCTTCAGTTTCTTCTTCATCCAAATCGTAGCCATCTATGATAGTCAGCGCGGAGTTAATCAAACTCTCTGTCGCAGGGTCTACCGCTCTGATTATTGCAGCCTGACTACCTGAATCATTCCCGAGCAAGCCTGTAAACTCCAGCCGCCTTGTCGCGACCAGCACATCATCTCTACTTTCAAGCCGCCCTAGCATATCGTCGACTTGTTCCGGCGACATCCTCACTTCGTTAGGTGTTTTTCTATGATTCTCAATATAGCCTTCGTGATAAATTTGGGCATGGCCATATTGACTACGAATGACGGACTCCCGCAAGCCGGTATAGTTTGCTTCCACAAACCCACCGAATAAGATGACACCAACCACACCTGATACAATGGTGACGAGTGTAAACAACGAACGTCGTTGATGACGCAAAATATTTCGATAAGCAATTCTAAAGAACACGATAAATCCTCTTAACTATCCTGTTGTTTACTTTCCATAGTTGTCATGCACTTTTACTATCAAGTTTGGTATCTGTAAGCACAACGCCATCGCCAATCATGACTAGCCGATCTGCACTACTCAGGATGCCCTCATCGTGAGTAATCATGATTAAAGTGGTATTTTTTTGTGAAACCATTTTGAACATTAATTCCAATACCGTTGCACCAGTTTTGGAATCAAGGTTTGCTGTTGGTTCATCTGCGATTAGAATTTTCGGGCTATTAACCAGTCCTCGAGCGATTGCCACCCTTTGTCGTTGGCCACCAGATAGCTCACCTGGGTAATGCTTACGATAATCGGCTAACCCCACTTCTTCTAACACTCGGTTAACGGCTTCTTTTCGATTTTTTACCCCCGCTAGCATCAGTGGGTATTCCACGTTTTCGAATACGTTTAAAACCGGCAACAAGTTGAAGTTTTGAAAAACGAAACCCACGTTTTGCGCGCGAAAATCAGAAAGATCGTTGTCGGCAATTTGCTCTGTTGGCGTTCCATTGATATAGATACTACCTTCAGTAGGCATATCCAAGCAGCCAACCATATTTAGCAAAGTAGACTTACCACTGCCCGAAGCACCACCTAGCATTATCTTTTCACCAGCATCAATTATGAGATCAATTCCATTAATCGCTTTAACAGTGGTTTTTCCCATCTGAAAATGCTTGTGAACGCCTTTTACTTCAATTAAATGATCCATTTTTTCCTTCCTAGATTAACAAGCCGCCATCTAAACAAATGACTTGGCCCGTTACTGACATCCCAGATGATTGTAAAAAGCTGATCGCACTTAGAAGCGCCCGCGGGCTAACTTGCGAACCTAACTTAGTCATTTTTACAAGCTTTTCTTGCGCAGAGTTTAGGCGACTATCGATACCGACTTCGGGCAAAGCACCAACCGCTATAAGATTTATTGACAAATCATAACGGGACATCTCTTTGGCCAAACTTTTAATCATGCCGATTAATGCACCAGAGTATGCTGAAGCAGCTTTCGAGGAAGACACTCCGCCAATACCAAAAATATCCGATACCAAAGTAATTGATTTTTGCCCTTTTTCAGCTGCAAGCTTTTTGACTGCAACTTGCAAGGTACAAAAAATTTGGGTTGTGTGACGATCTACATCAGCTAACCAGGCCACATGGCCTTCGTATGCATCGTCTGCTGACAAAGAGTCACAAAAAATCAGAGCATGCTGAACACCGGACTCACTTCTCTTGACATAACTATCGAGCACCACTTCCATATCGAGAGGCTCGTGATCTTCACTAAAATATCGACTCACGGAAACCGTCTTAATACCCAAGTTAGAAATACTTGGCTTGTTTGACACGAGCCATGTGTTCTCCAAGCTTATGCAGTTACCTACTGGGCTATCTAATGAGTCACTCACCATGTCACTAAGCCCCCAGTAATGTTGATCACCTCACCTGTAATAAAAGGAGCACCGTCCCCAGCTAACATGATGGCAGGTGCAACCAAGTCGTTAGCGTGGCAAACCGACTTTATTGGCGTGTTTTCTTCCATTAACGCTTTGACCATCCCCTTCATGCTGTCTGCTAACCCTCCTTCAACGACCTGAGGGGCTAAACAATTTACCCGCACCCCCTGCTGAGCAACTTGTCTGGCAAGCGCTTTTGAGTAAGCAATAACGGCCGCTTTTCCAGCGCCGTAAAGCGACCGCATAGGTTGACCAACCAGTCCCGTAATTGAGCTAACATTCACAATACTGCCAGCCCCTTGTTCACACATACGAATACTCATTGGTTCGCACACATTTACAACCGTGGCTAAATTACTCTTGAGGGTTGTTGAAACATCTTCTGGTTTAAGAAAAACTATCGAGTTATCAACGGCATGGCCAACGCAGTTAATTAACACGTCAATTTTGCCTGCCGCTCGCCATACAGAGTGAATTAACCGTTCAGCTTCTTCTGGTTCACTCACATCACCTTGAAAAGCCCGTGGCTGGTAACCTGCCGTTTCGTAAATCTGGGTGCACAATTGCTCAACTGCAGCTCCATTACTAAAATAGTGAAGCAAGACTTCCGCGCCTTCTTTTGCTGCACCAAGCGCTAGCGCCTGACCAATATAGCCAGTGGCACCAACCACCAAAACACGCTTACCTAATAACGACGTGGACACATTTCACCCTTAATCAATACTGGCAACGATGGATTTAGCTTGCGCGAGCTTTGTATTAGCCTCTTGCACTTCGTGCTCTTCACAAACTTGGGTTTCACATAGCTTTAGAAATACCTCGAAGTCCTCTACAGCAAAACGTGTCCGTTTAAGAAAAGGCGGTAGCTCCATACTGTTGTTGGCTCGTGTTAGACGCACTACTTTATTCTCAGGGTCCTTTTTAATTGCTTTGTCCATTTTCTTTGATCCCATTTTTACAAACAGTGTTTGTTTACCCGGATCACTTTCGAACATAGCTTTCATGGTAATTACGGACCCCAACCAAGCCATCGTCTCAAAGTCCGAGGGGTTGAGTTTTAAGGCATCTTTCAAGTACTTTTCCGCTAACTCTACGTACTCTGCATTAGCATCTTTACGGTTCATTTGATGCATTAATATACCGGCATTCTTTAGTTCTTTAACGTTATTAGGATCCGCTTTGATAGCCTGTTGCGCCACTTCGAGTCTTTGTTTGGCTGCATCCCCACTCAAATAAATTACATTTTCTGCCATCGCTGATGCACAAAGCACAACTGACAAACCAAGGCCGATGATCATCTTTTTAAACATTGTTTTTCCTTCAATTTAATCCATTAGATGTAGTAGTACGTCATTGCTTGCTTGCATACCAGCCCACACAGCAGAGTAGAGACCGGTAATGCCGGAAGAATCGCTATGGGAAAAGAATGTAGAACCATGGGGCTCTATCAATCGTTCCATTTCTGCGTCTATTCCAGGGGTAGGTTGAATCATGGGGTGCCCCCACCTATGGAGGGTGATTTTTTCGACAGCAGATGCACCGTTTGGAAAGACCGTATCGATATCCTTCACAATTTGCTCGGCGTATTGTTTGGCATCACTGCCATAAAGGTTTCTTCTACCCATCCTGCCGGAAAACGGTACGTAGACAGTTAAATGACTTTTACCCTCAGCGTTTCGGTTATTGGGTAACCAGTCAGGGCGCAACATGATGCGACTAAATAAACCATCGTTAATTGTTTCGAAAGAATCAGAGATCACCCTAGACAGCTCAACCTGAGCAACTAAATATGCGTTGTATTGGTATTTGTTTATTAAGGCTAAGCGATCCTTGTGTAAATCAGGAATAATGCGGCTTGCGTAGAATTTAGGTAGCGCTACGACAGCTGCTCGGGATGAAATCGTTTTGAGCTTACCGTCAGCATCAATGCCACTTACCCACACCGAATCGTCTTTTTGGTTTTCGACTCTTAAGGTTGTGAAACCTGCGCGCAAGTCATGATTGTCACGTGCCATTAACTTATTCGTGACGATTTCACTTATTGCACCATGTCCGCCCGGTAAGGTGTATACCTCTGACACAGCTCTAGAGAGTATGTACAGACCCATCCAAGCTGAAACGAACTCACCGTCGCAACCTATTCGAGTCGATAGTAAGTGATCTAAAAATTGAACCAACTCCGGTTTAAAACTTTTTTTCTGGTAATACTGATACAAGGTTATTTTATCGAGCTCTCGAATTTCTTTTGGATTGTTAGCTCTTGGAAAGTTAATGCCCCTTTCTGGGTCTAAGTAAATTTCCATATGCGCTTTTAGATCTGCAAACTGCTGCTTAACGGCCGCGTTAAACGGCAGTGAATTCGCACCCACTCCGAATGGATCAAGTATGCGCTGGCCCTTTACAAAGTACGCTATTTCAGGCCCATCCACTTTTTGGAACGGTACTTCTAATTCGTTAAAATAAGATGTAAATGGTGCTTCAGCCCCTTGGCTTGTCACAGCACCTAAAGGGTAATAAATGCCATTTGCTTGATGGCGTCGGGAGTTCCCCCCTAGCTGTGGTTCCTTTTCAAGAATCACGCTGTTGGTGTCGGCCAAACGATGGGCTGTTATCAAACCAGATAAGCCACCGCCAACAATAACAAGTTCTTGTTCTTCATCAGGTTTAGGAAAATCAAATTTAGCACCGTCTCGCAGGCTATGCGTAAGATGAAAGTGATCAATCTCAGAATAAGAAGTAGGTAGCTCGAAGGCAGGATTTACAGTGCTCAGTTTTCCATGAGCCATGTTAAAACTTGCTAAAAATCCCGATCCGGCACCAGCAGCTAAAAGACGATTGAACTCCCGCCTATTCATAGCACCGCCTCAGCAGTGTATTCGTAAACAAACTTCCCTTTTGCGACAACTTTGTCCTGTACATAGGCTACCGTCGACGCAATGACTTTAGACGTTTCGTCAGATTGTTCCGCAGTCAAATCATCAGAAACCCATTTAACCGTGATTTTTATTTCATCTCCCGGTTTAACCATACCGGAGAAACGATGTCTGGTAATCTGCGCTAGCTTTGCTGGATGCTTCAAACTAGATTCAATGACTTTGCGAGTCATTCCGATTAATAACACACCAGGAAACACGGGTGATTCTGGAAAATGGCCCTGAAATACTGCTTCATCTTTAGCTATCGTATAGGTTTCAGTCAGTGCCATCATGACGCAGCCCCATTTAAAACATTTAATTTTCCTGTGATCTTAAGACCACAGGGACTTAATGCTTCAAACGCACATTGATACATACCTTTAAACTCACTCAGCACTGATGTACTCAGTGTAACTAATTCAGGAGAGACCTCAGGTGATGTGACATTGATATCATCAAAACCTAGCAAGAGCTTTTTAACATCATCCTGTGGATTGATTTCTGGCTCAGTGGATAGCACGACACCACTCAGTTGCGCAGCGGCTTCGAGAATTAACTCCACTAAAATATCATCTTTAGTAATGGACGGCCCAGCCAAAATATTTTCTTGTATTTTCGTTAAGTCCACAGTGCATAAACCGTCCTTACCCGGATTGGTAATCGTGACGGAATTTAAAAATAAAAATGGATCTCGATGCGGGAGTATGTTTTTGATGTCTTCTTGCACAAGCTCTAGCAATCCACTCATGACAGTACCTCATAAGCAATTGCCAGTGCCGAGCCACCAACACCATTTGAAATGTGTAGAACATTGGGTTTATCTGCATCTATCTTTTTAGATAGATACGGCATCATACCGAAATCAGCGTTCGCTGCGCCTTCGACTTTTTCTGACTCAGCTGCATTAAGTGAAAGAATAGAAATTGCGATGCGGCCAATACCCGCACCAGGATATGACCCAGTGACACTATTAAATGCCCTAATGGCAACACTGCCTGGCTCAAATAGCTCTTGAATTAAATTAGACTCTAACGCATTTAAGCCACTGCTGCCGTTTGCCGAACAACTAACCAAACCAATGCTCTGGGTACTAATGCCTGATTGAGTTAGCGCTTGATCAACTGCAATACGCCCACCTTGCGTCGTCTCACTATATGAAAACTGACTGTCACTGGCATTAAACTGACCAAAACCTGTAATGCGAGCATACATTTTTGCCGAACGTGTCAACGCGTCAGACTCTCGTTCCAAGACAAGAGCCACAGCCCCCTCGGACATGATCAAGCCGTTATTTTCAGCGGAAAATGCGTTGTGGTTACCATTACTTGATAACAAGCCTAAATTACGCAAGCCAATTTGTTGTGGATCGGATAATTCATCTGCGCCGATGACCACCACACGATCTGCTTGACCCTGTTGCAAGAGCAACATGGCATATAGCAATGCGTATTCAGAGCACTGATCCATACCTGTAATAGTTGAGTTAACGGCGCTAAGTTGATGCTCAATGGCCACCATACCAGCGGTTGCATTGTACACTGTGGTCGGAAAGTGTATTGGCGAGAGCGCTTCAATACCGTCTGCGTGAAGTTTTTGGTTGTGTTTAGCAACACTGCTTAAGCCACTAAAACCGGTACCAACCAGCACGCCACAGTTTTTCTTCATTTCGTCAGTGATACCTGCATCTTGCAGAGCATCACCACAAGCATTGATTGCAAACTTGTTAACGTTGTCCATTCTGCGCAGCTTTTTCTTAGGCACATATTTGGTGGCGTCGAAGTCATCCACACTTGCATTCCAAATATTGATACTGCTACCTGATAGCGTCGAAACTTCCTTAGAGATGATTGCTGAGTTTCCAGCGAGAACTTGATCCGCTACCTGAGAAGCCTCACAACCCAGCGGTGTTACAAATCCCATTCCTGTAATGACAATACTTTCCATAATCTTTTCCTATATCAGCACTTCTGCTTCAACGCTAAATCTTCTGCCATGACCCGGTATTATTTCGTCGACTTGATTTAATTTAATCCGAGTCAAATGCCATTCAATACAATCATAAATAATAAAATGATTGGAAATATCGGCCATTCGCCAATCATCTTCTGAAAGCACTGCATCACCTGCAATCATCACTGTCTTCGCACGCTCTAACTTTGACTTTTCGGTAACCAGCAAACCCAGTTGGCCCGCACAATGCCCTGGCAAAGGAACCGTTTTCACGCCTGACCTAAGTTCAACTTCACCACTTATTAATGTGATTGGATAACGCTTTAAAACCGTGTCCATGTCATAGCGCTCGTCAAATCGATAGCGCAAAAACTGCCTTACAAAAATGGGCGCGATGAAGTCATGGCTTTCTACCAAATACCGTTCATAGGCCACTTCGTCATCTTTAAATGCCATCAGCGAGCGTATGTACGCCACCTCTTTTTCCGGCATATATATGCGGCCTGCCAATTCATTTACTTCGCTCAAACTAAAGTGATCAAAGTGCAAATGGGTATAGAAAATGGTATCTACATCTTTTGCTTTGACTGGCAAAGGCTCTAACAAGGATTCCAACTCAGCAATGGTTTTGATTGAAGCTGGGTCTACTAAGCAAACCATATCAGGGCTGACCACTATGGTGCCTGCCGCCGTGAGGGTTAGCCCACTGCCCGCGTAGAGTTGGTAAACCCTGTTGTCAGACACTCAAACCTCCATCCATGACAATAGTTTGACCTGTCATGTAGGAGTTAAGGTCAGACGTGATAAAACTTGCCATATTTGCAACTTCTTCCACACTGCCCATTCGGCGCAAGGGAATACGCTTAATAATTTCTTTTGTATGTTTGTTTTCTGAAAGATCGTCGGTCATTTCGGTTTCAATGAACCCCGGAGCAATCGCGTTAACCCGAATACCATAGCGTCCTAATTCACGAGCCAAGGTTCGTGTCATCGCAATGACACCCCCTTTACTGGCAGAGTAGTTTGCTTGCCCCTCGGTGCCGATGAGTCCACTCACTGAAACAATGTTTAAAATATTCCCGCTACGCTGACGCATCATGTGACGTACGGCTAATCGACTCGCCAAAAAACATCCTTTGAGATTGGTATCTAGCACAGAGTCCCATTGATCATCTGACATCATCATTAAAAAGCCGTCTTTCACAACACCGGCGTTATTTACCAGTAAATCAACTCCACCAAAATCGGCTTCAATAGCTGCAAACATTGACTCAACCGAGGCACTATCAGAAACATCTCCAGCGTAGGCTTTTGCAGTGCCACCAAACTCTTTAATTTGATCACAAATATTTTGGGCGGCAGACGCGCTAGATTGATAATTAACCGCGACGGTGTAACCATCCTGCGCTAGCTTAAGAGCGATTCCAGCACCAATACCTCTCGAACCACCTGTTACTAGCGCAACCTTGCCATTTAATTCCATGATTAATTCCACGCTTTAAGAAGTAATGAAGTATTGTTGCCACCGAATGCTAAGGAATTCGACATGGCGTATTCGTAAGACATATTTCTCGCCATGTTAGGGACGTAGTCCAACGGGCAGTCTGGATCAGCCGTTTCATAATTAATTGTTGGCGGAACGAATTGACCTTTTAGCGCAAGAACAGTTGCCGCTGTTTCAATCGCTCCCGCCGCAGATAAGCAATGTCCCAACATTGATTTTGTAGAACTTACACAAAGGTCGGAAGCATGTTCGCCAAAGACATGACCAATAGCCTGTGACTCAGACTTATCGTTTAGTTCGGTGCCAGTGCCATGCGCATTAATATAAGCAACTTGTTCTTTCTCGATGCCTGCTTGCTGCATCGCAATATTCATGGCTTTTGACATCCCCAACCCTTCTGGGTGTGGCGCAGTAATATGATAGGCATCCGCTGTCAATCCATAGCCCGCGAGTTCAGCATAGATAGTGGCCCCACGCTTGTTAGCGCTTTCTTCGCTTTCTAAAATCATGATCGCGGCGCCTTCACCCAATACAATGCCATCTCGTTCTTTATCAAACGGTTTGCATTTGCCTGTAGCCAATGCGGTCAAAGAATTAAAGCCAGATAGAGTGACATAGGATAACGACTCACAACCGCCCACCAACATCATATCGGCATAACCAAAGCGTATAAGATCTGCGCCGTAAGCGATTGCCGTCGCACCGGAAGAACAAGCTGTCATAATGCTTGTACGGGGCCCGTGAAGCTGATAATACTGCGCGATTAAAGTGCCTGATGTATCAGGGCTATAGTTCATCAATTTGCGCGGCGATGGGTTTTCACCGTTTAACGATCCTTGCATGTAGCGGTCGATATCAATTACTGATCCGCCGCTCCCTAATACGATTCCAGTGCGTACGCTTGTAATATGTTGCATAGCATGCGCATCACGAATCGCCTCTTCTGCTGCAGCCAGCGCATATTGATCCACCGTGGCGAAGCATTTTGTTTTCTCAGCATCAATTGTTTTCGGAAGCGAAAAATTCTTTACTTGCCCTGCTAAGTTAGAGCGATAGCCTTGGGTGTCATGAAATTCGTTTATTGAAATACCATCACGCCCAGCCAGTAAGCTCGCTTCAAACTGCTCTTTGGTATTGCCGATGGGTGATACAACCCCAACACCTGTGATGACTACTTTCATTTTTTGCTTATCCATAGTGCGCGCCAGCTTGTTAATCCGTGAGAATCCAACCCAACTAGATTGGATTCTATGGCCTAAAATTAGGCTGTAGCCGTCGCCATTTCTTCGGCGATGTATTCGGCCAACGTAGCAATACTGAAAAAATGCTTTTCAATTTCTTCGTCTTGCTTAATTTTTACTGAAAATACTTGTTCAATACCTAATACCAGATCAAGCACATCTACAGAGTCGATACCCCAGTCTTCAAACAGGCTAGCGTCATCAGCAGGCTCTTCACCATCAAGATCGAGATCAAGACGAGTCAGAATAATATTGCGGATTTCCTTAGCAATTTCGTTGAGTTCCATATTTCTCTCCAGGTTTTTTGGTTAGTATTTTTCTCTTTCTATTAAATCAAATAGATAAGACAAAACTTTGATACTTCTGATCTTTTTAATCGTTCGATACCAATGCGTACCTTTGTACATATCACGAATCAACTTCGGCGCTTTACTAGCAATCATCGGCATAATTGCGTTCTCAGGACACACTTGCGAACAAAATCCACAACCGATGCACTCATTGGTAATTTCGTAAAATGCCTTTTCGCCTTTAATTTCAGCAACAATACTTGGACAATCTGTAGTAAGACATTTTCCACAGCTCGTACATGAATCTTCGTTAATGACGTAACGGAAGTTAGTAGGCCCTTTCTTGGGAAGCGATTGAACGCAATCACCCTTCAATACGATGACTGAAAACGTATCGGCATTCAGGTGCTGGTCTAGGGCTTGATCAATGATCTTTGTATCCAACGCCGGTAGCACATCAAATTTTGGAACGCGTACCGACTGTAAAAACTGATTCCATTCATCCATTGAAAATGGCGGATAGGTTTCCTGAAAGCCCGTCATAGCGGACCCGCTGTTATCTAAAATGATGACAGTGCCTTTATTGCCGCTGGAAATTGCAGACAACAAAGGGGGAATACCAGAGTGAAAGAATGTCGAATCGCCAATGACCGCTACGGCTTGTTTGTGTGCTCCTTCTTCCATCACGGAAAGGTAACCATCCAGCACACTAATACTTGCACCCATACACAGATTGGCATCAAGAGCAGAGAAGGGTTGTGTCGCGCCAAGGGTATAACAACCAATATCACCAACGACATAGATGCCTCGTTCGCCTAGCTGGTGGAATATGGCCGCATGTGAGCATCCTGCACAAAACCCAGCTGGTCGCTTAGGTATCTCCAGCGATTCGGGGTTGACTATTTCTATTACGTTTTCGTCTGATAGGTCTTTTATTGGAATCACGTTATCAAAGAAAACATGACGATCTTCCAATTTGCTATTCACTATTTGGTTCCACGCTGGAATACCATCAACTAGCAGGTCTTTAATGGTAAGTTCGCCAACACCTGAATAATGAATTCTTTTTACTGGTTGTAAGCCCAACTTTTTAACTTCGTCTTCCAAGAAACGAGAACTGTCTTCAAGAACAATAATGCTGTCGCATTTTTCGGAAAACGCTATGACCGCTTTTCGATCTAAAGGAAAGGGCATCCCAACCTTAAGGACGGGCACCGAGCCATCACTCACTTCTTCAAATAGCTCGTAGGCACCACCACTGCAAATAACGCCGTAGGGATATTTAGATGCGCCTTTTTGTGGATATGTCGCTTGATAGAACCAGCTAGACCAATGACTACCTTGCAAGGATTCCAAACTATTAATCAGAGCTTGGTGCCTGTCTGGAACAAAGTCTGGGAGCAATAGGTACTTTTGAATTGGTCGCGCAAAATCTTTTTCAATCGAATGATCATTACGCGATGCCGTCGTAACATAACCGCTGCCATAGCAATGCTCCGACGTGACACGAACAACCACAGGCAAGCCTGTGAATTCACTTAGGTCGAAAGCAATTTTAGTAAACGAGTAAACATCCTGCAGGTTCGAAGGTTCAAGTACAGGTACATTTGCCGCTTTTGCCACCAACCGAGTATCTTGTTCATTCTGCGAGTTCTTTGCACCAGGGTCGTCACCAACGATAACGACCATGCCACCTTTAATACCTGTATAGGCCAAGTTATAGAACGGGTCCGCCGCTACGTTTAAGCCGACATGCTTCATCACCACAAGTACGCGACTGCCGGCATAGCTCACACCAGCTGCTTTTTCCATGGCTACCTTTTCGTTGGCGGACCACTTATAGGTAACCTCTTCGTACTGGGTAACCGCATCTACCACACCCGTAACCGGTGAACCTGGGTAAGATGCAACAACATCAATCCCTGCTTCCCATGCACCACGAGCAATGGCGTCACACCCACTTATAAAACTTTGCTCAACAGCATTAATATTAATGGACATGGGGCTTCTCCTTGTGGGAGTCGAGTGAGCGTGCCTTAATGCTTTTATCTATCCAGCGCACCATTTGACTTAGAATCCGCCCTGGCCCTACCTCAACAAACTCAGATGGTTTTTCAGCAGCAAGCGCTTCGATCATATCTAGCCAACGAACAGGTAGCCGTAGTTGATGGGCCAAATGCCATCGCACATCCCCTTCATCTACAATCTCGCGGGCCTCAATATGAGAAAAGAGCCGACCCCGTTTAGGTTCACTTGGTAGCTCAAACTCGAGATCATCAATGAACTGTCGCTCAATTTCGAGACACGCCTCTCCCATTTCACATGAGTGAAATGGCACTCGATTATCCATCCACTTCACACCTAAAATATTTTCCCCATTCCCTTTCACCCACTGGTGAATAGCATCTTCATTGGCATAAATAAGTGTTTGAGAGTAGTTGTTTAGTGCAATTGCTTCGATACCGCACTTGACTAAAACTTCTTGATCAATGGGTTTGAATGTAGTCGCAACACACGTGCGTTTATCGTTCTTAGAAAACTTAGTCCAAGCGGTTAGGAATATTTCAATAATGAGATTTCGTGAATCCTCAACGGATAAATAGCCAGCGGCGACTAACGCTGCGTAAAGACCTAAACTATGACCGCAAAATACGGGATCTGAGAACTTTGATTTACTGCGCTCCCACCACGCCAGATTTAGCGCATGAATCGATAGCTGAACTTTCAATTCTTCGAAAATTGCGTCCGGCGCTATGCCCGCACGGGTACAAAACCCAAATATGGCACGCTCATCGACAACCGTATTGATAAGTGATTCTTGATCAGGAAAAGACTTGATGAAGTTACTCATCATGCCGGGGTACTGCGCCCCCATACCGGGAAACATAATTACAGTCTGACTCACTTTCTTTTCCCTATGCTGCTGTTTGACCGGAAAGCGCTACATCGCCTTGAGGTGACGGCAGCTCGTTTAAGGTTGACTCAACGGTCAAGGAAAGATCGTAACCGTACTTCATTGCTGATAAATTTTTTGCATCGGGTTTGCCAGTAATTCGCTCATCTAGCATGCTTTCCTGCGAAAACCCTAACAGTGAAGCCATGACGCCATACATTACTGACGAAATGTGCACATTTCTTAATTCATGACGTTTTGCGTAATCTTTGAAAGGAATGACAACCGGTTTACCACCCATGGATTCCACCAAGGTGACGAGTTCATTCATAGAGGGATATTTAATTTTATGTTGCGAGCCACCAAAATTCTGGATAGCTAAGTCAGAGATGATGCAAATGGTGCCCGGCTTAATTAATTTTGGTTTACGAATAATTTCGAAGGATTCAAGGGCTGCAATGATATTAGCTTTATCGGTAAGTAGTTTTGCTGTTCTTACATCATCACCAGCACGAATGACACCAGACACAGATCCTCGTCGCTGAGCTATACCTCGACTTTCACCTGTTACCACTTTTTTATAACGACTGGATAATAGAATGGCTGTCTTTCTGGTTAAGCCCAACAACCCAAGCCCACCAATGCCACTGATAAAAATATCTAAGCCATAGCCAGTTTTCATAACGTTTGCCCTGCTATCATTCACGATCTATTTCCTGTGACCGTTATTAGATAAGTTTTAATATTTTATTTTTTACAATGGCTCAAAAAGACCAGTCGTGATTTTACATTTGATCATTTACTCAAATTTTTACGCTTTTAAGGCGATCAAAAAAATAAGAATAAATAATCTAATTTCGTATAACTCGATTTAGCTGTGTCTTTCTTTAGCTCAGCATTAACTATGAGCTGTGGAGGATTCTTACTTACAATTCTTTTTAAAGATATTTATAATTCACGATCATGTTGATACAAGGAACTTATCAAGCAGTGATCACGTTAGAACAAATCAGAATTTTTGTGATTGTTGCTCAACATGGTGGTGTCAGAGCAGCAGCTTCGGTTCTTCATAAAAGCCAACCCGCCCTTACCCATGCTTTACGCAATATGGAAAGCAGCTTAGGTGTCAGCTTATTTGATCGCACCAAATACCGGCTAGAACTCACGAAATCTGGGGAACAGATTTTAGGAAAGGCACTTGAACTCATGGCTCAATATAAAGAATTTGAGCTTATGGCGGGCAGCCTTTCCACTCAATATGAATCTGTTTTAACCATCGCTTATGATAGCGTTTTTGATATTCAACAATTCAAACGCGTTCTATCACTTTGTCAGCTGAATTTTCCTAAAACTCAAATCAAACTCATTAAAGAAAACTTATCAGGTCCTTTCGATATTATGAAAGAAGACTGCAATGCCCTTGTCATCAGCCCATGGGGCAGTTTCTTTAAGGAACTACCCGAAGCAGACCTCAATACGCCACTTACATCAAAGCAGTTTGGTGAGGTCAATATGATTGCCGTCATCGCTCCTAGCTCTACGCGAGCCGAAGTGAAATCCATTACCGACTTAAAAGAAGAGTTTCAGGTGGTGATTTCCAATTCGAATCAGTTGAGCCATCACCGCACGTGGGGAATAGCAAGAAATGATCGCTGTTATTATGTGAACGACTACGCAGAAAAGAAAAATTTGATTCTGTCCGGCTTGGGGTGGGGGCGGTTGCCGGAGCATCTGATTCGAGAGGAATTGGCCGCCGGAACCATTATCGCTTTAGATTTGCCCGACTATGAATGCCAACGTCGGTTTCCGCTTTCAATCTATCGACACAAAGACTGCCGCACCGGTCCAGTAATGGACTGTATCTGGGACAGCCTTTAGTGTTGATAAAGCTATTACTTCGCCGATTGCTTAAACTTATTTAAAGCTGGTGCGATCAATAAACGGCTTAGGTTCAGCGCCTTTCTTAGCAAGTCCATTCGCCATGGCAATACGCTGATTCTTTCGTCCCAGTAGCCTTAACTGTGTTAAACGCTCCCATAGCAATGCACCACGCGTATCCTTTTTCCATGTTTTCTTGAACAGATATTTGGTTGCCGCAATGGCATCTGGGCTTTTTTCGGCAATGGTATTTGCTAAATCGTTGGCGTCAGCCAACGGATCTTGACTCACTTTACTGATCAAACCGTATTGAGCACCTTCTTCACCGCTAAAGAACCTCCCTGTCATGGTGAGTTCTTGTGCAATGTCTATGCGCGTTAACCGAGACAAAGTAACCATGCCGCTCATATCAGGTATCAACCCCCATTTCATTTCTAAGATGGAGAGATTCGCATCCGGCGTCGCGATCCGGTAGTCGCACGCTAGGATGATCTGCATACCACCACCGAAACAGTTACCGTGAATTGCAGCGATCACAGGGATAGGCAGGTCACGCCAAATATGCGCAACCCGTTGAAACATGTTGTCTTTGCTCCATGGTAGTTTGGCAAAGAACTTAGGGATCATGCTGGGTGTTTTGGAGACAGATGCGAAATCCAGCCCCGCGCAAAACGAAGGCCCCTCACCCTTTAAGATGACACAGCGAATGCTGCGATCTTTGCGAATACGCTTTGCCGTGGCGACCATCTCTAAAAACATCCGCTTATCTAAGCCATTGTGTTTTTCTGGGCGATTTAACGTCACGTAGGCAATTTTATTTTTAACTTCTAGTAAGACACGCTGACTCATGGGCGACCTTGTTACGATGCTGTACAGAATAAGCCGCTCATGATTTCACAGGAAAAATAACTCAGCAATGGATGTTTACTACCCCTTTTTAACAAGTTGATGGTTGATAGGGTTTTCTCCATAAAAAAGGCGACTAACCTTGCATTAGCCGCCTTTTCATTCAGGCTCTACTTTTCGAGTGCGCAGCTTACACGGATGCGTCCAGTAAGTTGGTACTGGCCTTCACCTTGTCATCAAACTGACTAATTTCCTGCAACTCCGCCTGAATTCTAGCTAGTCGGTCATTAAGTTCCTGTAAATCAGTGACCACCTGAGTATCGTCATCTTCTACTAACAGCTTTTCTTTCTCTTTTTGTTGATCTTGACGCTCTTCTTCACTTACTGACTTAGCGCTTTCATCTTCCTCTACTGCGTCCTCTTTTGCCAACTGCTCTTCACGTTGTAACGCTTGCAATTCTGCCTGAGCCTCCAAAGCTATTTGCGTGGCCTGTGCCGCGACCCGTCTGTCTTGCGCTGAGGGCTCCGCCGGCGCCAGTGCTGCTCTGCGCACTGTTTCGGCCTTGTCTAGAGTAGCTTGTGGATCATTCGCCACCTTGCCAATGCTAATGGATACTTCGCCACTTACCGCATAGTTTTTGCCATCTGGTCCTCGTTCGTACTGCAAACTAACGGGGCCAGCATATTGCCCACCGACAGCCTGGTGCGCTTGCTCATGACTGCGAACTTCGCGATCCCGCTCAGCTAATTGTCGGATTTGCTGCAGCTTAGCAGTGCGCTGTTGCTGCTCCGCACGGTCCTGTGCACGTTGCTCATTCAAACGTCGGTCATCGGCGCGATCATCTAAGCGGCGCTCTTTTTTGGCGTCCGACAGTCCTTCACGCTCGTCACGACGATCGGCTTTTTTGGCTCGCACCTGTTCCGCAGCCTGACGGGCTTCTTCTCCTTGACGAGCATCACCCTGACGAGCATTCGCACCTTCAGATGGTTCATCTACCGGCACAAAGCTGGTGGTATCCTGCTCATCTGCTTGCGCAGGCGCAGCGATACTAACCCGCGGCTCGCTGCTTTGCGTGCTATTCGGGGTCAGCGGATTAAATCCTGTGCCAAATGAAACGTTCACATTACCCTCGATCCCCAAAGATGGGGCTCGCTGTTAAACCTTTATGTCAATCAAACTACCCAGCGTTTGCTGGGCTGCCTCCACCACTTTGGCAGAGGCTTCAACCTGTCGGCGCCCCTCTTGCTGTTCCGCCAAGGGCCTTGCTATGTCAGATGTCTGAGATACCGGTCGGTCGGTTGTTGCTGATACCACGTCTTGTGCCGCTTGCGTGACCTTTTGCTCGCCGCGCTGCACGCCCGCTAACCCTGCGGCGAGGGCACCGCTTCCCGATTGACCAACTTGCATATCAGACTCCATCCGACTAATGACTTTTATCTGATCATTATTTAAACAAACCCGATTCCGTCATTCAAACGCGCCAATAGGGACTTTAAGATGGGTTCGGCATAGCTCAGCCATCATTGATAACCAGACTGAATTAGGCCCCTACCCTGCATAAAAATGCTGTGGAGTTAGGCCAATTTGATCTAAACAAGGAGCAAGTTATAAGGCGTGTGAGGAGGCAAGACGATATTAATGCGTTTTAATCCGTCAACGGTAACTGGGGCAAAGAAAAGCGAAATTCGGTATAGGCTTCGTCACTGTGCACCTGAGGAGTTGTATGGTGACGACGCAATGCCACGTCGACAAATCGCAGGCCCAAGCCAATGCCTTTTTGACCTGAATATCGAGCACGCTGAAACGGCTGAAATAAACGCGCCTGCAGTTGCTCATCCATGGCTGGTCCATTGTTGCGAACGGCCACATTTACAAGTTGATCATGACAATGAATGGTGAGGCGTACCGGCTGATTTTCAGCACCATATTTAATTGCATTGCTCAATAAGTTAGTCAGGATTCGTTCTAACAAATCGCCGTTACCCCAAACCCATGGATCATCTTCAATATCGCTTACCAGCTCAATACCGCGTTGTTTCGCTGGGTAGTAAACCGAATCCAGTGCGTTTTGAGCCACGCTATAAAGGTCCACTTCATACATCTGAATTTCGTCTTCGCTTTCGACTTTCGCCAAATACAATAGCTGCTCAGTATAGTGCAAACTTTTATTTACTTTTTCTTGGGCTTGATCCAACCATTGCGATTGATTAATAACTTGGTCTTTGCTGTCCCGCGCCTGATCAAACATGGCTTTAAGTGATGTCATAGGCGAACGCATGTCATGTGATAAAAAGTCGATCATCTCGTTGCGCGCACGCTGCGCATTTTTAACTCGAGTAATATCTGCGATATGGACTAACAGTAAGTGAACTTGTGTGTTGGGTACATTAATTAGTTCCAGCGCCACGGCCACATCATGTGCACCGACTCGACCTTCTTGCTCAACTTTAGATTGCTCGCAGAGCACGCGTTCTAGTACGTCGGACCAATTAACATCGGCACCATGCAGCTCAATGTTATCCAACATGGCTAAATACCCTTGTTCACTGTCACCGAGTAAGGTCTCTGCATGCTGATTAAGGAAAACCACTTTGCCAAAAACATCACCCACAACAATGCCTCCGCCCAACATTTTCATGCTGGACTCGAACAAGAAGCGTGCTTCTTGCACTTGCTGTTGATACTGCTGCACGGCACTGATTTGCTGAAAGAAAATATCGCGGCTGGAATAGGAAGAAATTTGCTGCATTTTTTTCTGCTGCGCAAAAACGCCAGAAAGAATTTGTCGTTTTTTTTCTTGGCGCAAATCCAATGGGTCGAAACACACCTTAAGCACGACTTCGCCGGTGGGCGTGTGTACCGCCAAACGATAGTTATAGCGCCGCGCCAAGCCTTGCGCATTTTTTTCGGTTAACACCACATTGTTTTGCAGCAATT
>JBFHVZ010000019.1:0-26223 GCA_041589295.1 Pseudomonadales bacterium | reverse complement strand
TTGCGGATCAGGTCATAGAGCTTGTGAGCGTCCGACTCCATGTTATTTAACAAATTAGAGGACATACGCACATCCGAGGGGCGAATCGCCTCGTGCGCTTCTTGAGCGCCCTCTTTTGAGCTGTAGATACGGGGGCTTTCAGGCAAATAACGGTCGCCGAACTTATCTTCAATGAAATCACGAGCCGCGGCCACCGCCTCTTTGCTCAGGTTCGTCGAGTCGGTACGCATATAGGTGATATAGCCCGCCTCATAAAGACGCTGCGCCATCATCATGGTCTTTTTAACACTAAAACCTAGGCGCGTACTGGCCGCCTGTTGCAGCGTCGATGTAATGAACGGCGCTGCGGGCTTGGAGCGCGTTGGCTTGTCTTCGCGATTACTGATGCTGTAGCCCTGTGACTGCAACTTAGCCACCGCAGCCATGGCTTGCGCCTCATTGACCGGCTTATATTCATTGCCGTTTTCTTTAACGACCTGAAACCGCACTTGGTCACTGCCAGATTTTAAGTGACTGTAGGTTTCCCAGTATTCTTCTGGTACGAACGCACGAATTTCAGCTTCGCGCTCACACACCAAACGGACAGCAACTGATTGAACGCGACCAGCGGACAAACCACGGGCTATCTTAGCCCACAGCAGTGGCGACACCATAAAACCCACTACGCGATCAAGAAAACGTCGCGCTTGCTGAGCATCGACTCGATGCTGATCCAGTTCAGAAGGAGATTCAAAGGCTTGCTTGATAGCGGTTTTGGTAATTTCGTTAAACACCACTCGCTTGTATGGGGCACCGGTATCACCTATCACTTCTTTTAAGTGCCAAGCGATGGCCTCACCCTCTCTATCCAAATCCGTTGCGAGATAAATAGCATCGGCATCTTTTGCCAGCTTTTGCAGTTCGGCGACAACCTTTTCCTTACCAGGCAGGACTTCGTAATGGGCGGCCCAGCCATTTTCAGGGTCGATCCCCATTTTAGAAATGAGCTTTTCTTTGTCTTTCTTCTTTTTATGGATAACTTTTTCTTCAGGCGAAAGCTTCCGCGTTATCGCGGCTTGGCGCGCACGCTCTTTCGGGTCGATTGGGGTTTTGTTCGCCCCTGTTGGCAAGTCGCGAATATGACCCACCGACGATTTCACCACAAAATCCTTCCCAAGGTATTTATTGATTGTTTTCGCTTTGGCCGGTGATTCGACGATGACTAATGACTTTCCCATTACCGGTATTACCTATTAATCCTTGGGTCTGCTAATTGGAGCTACTAAAAAGACTGGCACATATATAAGGGCCGCCTAGTGCTTGGTCAAGAAAAAAACGGAACAATCTGGACCAAACCCCACTTAACGTTCACTTTTTAAACACTTTAACTGCAAAATCCAGTGCTACACTGTAATCAAGAGTTAGTCGCTTTATGGATAAAAGCAAATTCTATGATCTACATTTCCATAGTACTGGCCGTCTTGGTCCTCATCGGTGTGGTGATCTTTATCAACCGCATGGCCACCAAAGACAAAGAAGAAAGGCGCAAAGCGCGCCAAGCCAAGCAATATACCATTCGCGCCGACGAGACCTGGGACACAGCAGAAAAAGTCAGCGAGTTCATTCAAGCACCCGATATGATCGACACCTTGATGGACTATTACATAGACCTCATACGGCGTCGCGAAGCCTTAGTATCCATGGAAGATTCCGATCAACTCATTAGCAGTGCCGAAGAATTTAAAACCACCTGCAAAAATCGACAGGTTAAGAATGAGCTAACGAGCGACCAAGAAATCAACACAGCTAAACGTTCGTTCAGCAAGGCCAGTAAAATTTTACGCGCATCAGTAAACAAGAAACTCATAACCGGCCAAAGTTACATGAGCATGCGCAACGCATTACGCTTGCGTATTCTTAATTTAGAAGTGCAAACCCACGAACGCATGGGCGACGCCGCTGGCGAACGCAACAACCCCGCTATCGCCACAAACCATTACAAGTTTGCGAAAAAACTTTTGATTGAATCGGACTTAAAATTCGAAGGTAAAAACGAATGGGTGCGCAACATCACCAAGAAAAACCAAATCCTGTTTGGCAATGCAGTGGCCGACCAATTATCCAATGGATTAGATAACGACGATCCAGACGCAGTTGACGAGCACGGCATTCCAAAGGACTTAGACGCTATTGCCGGCAAGAAAAAGCGAAAGCTTTAATACCCCCTACGCATCAGCCACACCCCAAAAGCGCCAACTTCATTTAATCTGCTTTAATCAACTTGAAACGAGGTTGTATTTTTCCATCAACATCCACTGATTCAGCAAACATTTCCAACGGTCTAACCCAGTATCCATATTCACCATAAAGCGCCTGATAACAAACCAGCCACTCTTCTGTCTCTGAATGCTGCGCACAGGCCAACACCTTATACAGCGCACCTTTATAATGCTGATAAATACCTGCTTTTACCTTCTCGGACACAAGCCTATTCCTTTTACACGTACTTTATACGCACTCACAAAACCAAACACCAAAACGCAAAAAGGCCAGAACACTGTTCTGGCCTTTTAACTGAGCTAGACGCCCAGTGGAACTCTGAACTTAATTAAAAGTTACAGACGCTCCCATACGGTAGCGATACCTTGACCCATACCGATACACATAGTGGAAACACCTAACTTAGCGTTTTGCTGTTCCAATACGTTGATCAGAGTAGTCGAGATACGAGCACCAGAACAACCCAGAGGGTGACCCAGTGCGATTGCACCACCGTGGATGTTGATACGCTCGTCAGCGATGTCTTTCAGACCCAAGTCTTTAACACATGGTAGAGACTGAGCAGCGAACGCTTCGTTCAATTCCCAGTACTCGATATCAGATGCTTCAAGACCAGCACGCTTCAGTGCTTTTTTAGTCGCAGGAACAGGACCGTAACCCATGATCGCAGCGTCACAACCAGCAACTGCCATTGCACGGATTTTCGCGCGAGGCTTCAGGCCCAGTTCTTTCGCTTTTGCACCGCTCATCAGCAACATTGCAGCAGCGCCGTCAGTGATCTGAGAAGAAGTACCCGCAGTTACAGTACCAGACTTAGGATCGAATGCTGGACGCAGTTTACCCAAGCTTTCTGCAGTGGTTTCTGGACGAATGGTTTCGTCTTCAGTTACCAGAATTTGCTTGCCGTCTGCATCGTGACCGTACATAGGTACGATTTCGTTTTTGAACTTACCATCCAAAGTCGCTTTGTGAGCCAGACGGTGAGAACGTGCACCGAACTCATCTTGCTGCTGACGAGTAATACCGTGCATTTTGCCCAGCATTTCAGCAGTCAGACCCATCATGTTAGACGCTTTAGCAGAGTACTTAGAAGACTCTGGGTTGTGGTCAAAACCGTGCTGCATGTTCACGTGACCCATGTGCTCAACACCACCAACAACGAATACATCGCCGTTACCAGTTTGAATTGCTTGGGCAGCCGTGTGGATAGCAGACATAGCAGAACCACATAGACGGTTAACAGTTTGCGCTGCAGCTTCTTTAGGAATAGACGTCATCAAAGAGATTTGACGTGCAACGTTGAAGCCTTGCTCTAGAGTCTGGTTTACACAGCCCCAGATTACATCTTCAACCAGCGCAGGGTTTACACCTGGGTTACGCTCGAACAAAGCGTTGATCAGGTTTGCAGAGATGGTCTCTGCACGTACGTTACGGAAAACGCCACCACGAGAGCGACCCATCGGCGAACGTACCGCGTCAATTACAACTACATCGTTATCTGCGTAGCTCATATTAATTCTCCTATCGTTACCTTCGCCGATTAACCGTGGAAGGTTTCGCCTTTAGCGGCCATTTCACGAGTCTTGTCAGTTACGTGGTACATAGGACCAAGATCCTTGTACTTGTCAGCAAGAGCAACGAAGTTGTCTACACCAATGGTGTCAACGTAACGCAGTGCACCACCACGGAATGGAGGGAAACCGATACCGAAGATTAGACCCATATCCGCTTCTGCAGCTGTGTCTACGATGCCTTCTTCCAAGCAACGAATAACTTCGTTACACATTGGAATCATACAACGAGCAATGATTTCTTCTGCGTCGAACTCTTTTGCTTCAGCAACAACAGGTGCCAGAAGCTCAAGAATAGACTCGTCGAATACTTTCTTCGGCTTGCCTTTCTTGTCTTCTTCGTAAACGTAGAAGCCTTTCTTGTTCTTCTGACCGTAGAAGCCGTTTTCAAACAGAACGTCCATAGCAGACTTAAAGTCAGCCTTCATACGCTCTGGGAAACCTTCAGCCATAACTTCGTTAGCGTGCTTACCGGTGTCGATACCTACAACGTCTAACAAGTATGCTGGGCCCATTGGGAAGCCGAATTTTTCCATTACTTTGTCAACTTGACGGAAATCTGCACCGTCACGAACCAAGCCAGCGAAACCGCCGAAGTAAGGGAACAATACGCGGTTTACCAAGAAACCTGGGCAGTCGTTAACAACGATTGGGGTTTTACCCATTTGCTTAGCGTAAGCAACGGTAGTAGCAACAGCTTCTTCAGAAGTCTTAGCACCACGGATAACCTCAACCAAAGGCATCATGTGTACTGGGTTGAAGAAGTGCATACCCAAGAAGTTTTCAGGACGCTTAAGGTCTTGAGCCAACAGGTCGATAGAAATGGTAGACGTGTTAGAAGTCACAACACATTCTTCAGACACTTGATCTTCTAGATCAGCCAGAACCATTTTCTTAACTTTAGGGTTTTCAACAACCGCTTCTACAACTAGGTCTACGTCGCCGAATTCAGCGTAAGACAGAGTTGGACGAATGCGATTTAAAACATTACCCATTTCCAGCGGCTTCATTTTCTTGCGCTCAACGCGCTTAGCCAGCAGTTTGTTAGCTTCAGACAGACCCAATTCGATACCCGCTTCTGCGATATCTTTCATCAGAATTGGCGTGCCTTTAAGAGCAGATTGGTAAGCGATACCGCCACCCATGATGCCTGCACCCAATACAGCCGCCTTCTTAGTAGGCTTAGCTTTCTTGTCGTATTCTTTAGCTTTTTTCTTCAACAATTGATCATTGTTGAACAGACCGATCAGAGCTTGAGACTCAGTGGTCTTAGCCAGTTTAGCGAAACCTTTAGCTTCAACTTCCAGTGCTTTATCACGACCGAAGTTAGCCGCTTTTTGCATGGTTTTGATTGCTTCTACAGGCGCTGGGTACTGACCTTTGGTTTGACCGGCAACGAAACCTTTAGCAGTTTCGAATACCATCATTTGTTCCATTGGGTTCAGTTTCAGCTTAGAAGTTTTCTCTTCACGCTTAGCTTGCCAGTTTAAAGAACCTGCGATAGCAGCTTTAACCATGGCAATGGTTTCTTCTTTCAATTTGTCAGCAGAAACAACTGCGTCAACAGCACCGAATTTCAGCGCTTTGTCAGCACGGTTTTCTGCGCCCATGCAGATCCACTCGATGGCGTTGTCTGCACCGATAACGCGTGGCAGACGTACAGTACCGCCGAAGCCTGGGTAGATACCCAATTTAACTTCTGGCAGACCTACTTTGGCTTTTTCGCTCATCACACGGAAGTCCGTGGACAAACACATTTCGAAACCACCGCCCAGAGCGATACCGTTAATAGCAGTCGCAGTTGGGAATGGCAGATCTTCAACGCCGTTGAAAATCTTGTTCGCTTCCATGATCCATTCAATGATCACTTCGTCGTCTTGTTTGAAGTTGTCGCCGAATTCTGTGATATCAGCACCAACGATGAAACAGTCTTTGCCAGAAGTAACAATCAGACCTTTAACGTCGCTGTTACCTTGCAGTGCTGCAACAGAAGCTTTCAAATCTTCCAGGGTTTCACGGTTGAACTTGTTTACGGACTCGCCCTGTAGGTCGAACTTCAGTTCCGCAATGCCGTCTTCCAGCATCTGAACCGTGATGGCTTTACCTTCGTAAATCATCAACAAATCTCCACGCTATAAATAGCCGAGTTGACGCACTCTTGAAAAAAGACACTTCGAAAGCGCTCGATCTGACTAAGAAGTCTTAACCAGACAGGCTTGCGAAGTGCCCTCACATCAATCATGCAATTGGACGGGCATTTGGCTAAAAAACACCCAATTAACCGAATTCATACGCCCGTTTGAATTAGGTGCGCAAACCTTCCTTAAATTCGGCCTAAAAGTCAACTAGTTATGCCAAGACAGGCCTTAATATAAGGAATAATTGAACAATAACTAACCAACACCTCAATTAAGAGATCAAATTTAGTGCAATTGGCTGTTTTGCCATCACTCCACCCAAAAGACTAGTCCATGTAAGCCATTTGACTGCTAAAAGTCTGTTCCATGACCAAAATACTTGTACCGGTGTACAACAAACCACGAAAAACCCCACCCCCTTGCCAAAAATTGACACCTTTCGTCAAAAAAAAGACCGTGAAGCCCTTCAACTTTCCCATCAAAGTTACTTAAACTAGCGTCGATCAAAGATGTAATCCGGGTGAAAAACAATGATAAAAAGAAACCTGACGCATTGGAGCCGCATCCTGCTCGTCTCCATGCTGTTACTTCCCTTCGCTACAACCAGTTATGCCGATGACGCTGACTCGTTAAAGCGACTCCACGAAATGCGCTTACTCACCTTTGGGGTGCTAGGTGACTACTACATGTTTAGCGGCCTTGAAGGCGATACACGCTACAACCGTGAAGTGGAATCCGGCGTTAAACGCTTTGAAAATCATCTGGCCGCACTAACTACTGATGGCAACCCAGCCGCCAAAATGGCCTCCCTCACCAAAGTTATCAGCTCATGGCAGGCATTCCGCCAGCTACTTGATACTAACCGTGCCGACTTTCTGGTTCGCGGCTATGCAGATGCACGCTTAGTAAGCGACCTAAGCAAAACAGCATTGGATCTTGGCGATCAACTGGGGCTGGCCTATGAGGAGTTCAAGAGCACTTCTAAGCTGGCCATTAGCGAATGGACGCAATACTGCCGCGAAATGAGCTTAATTATTCAAAAGATCACGGCTGAATACGCCGCACACAGCACATCCAGCCTAGGCCAAGTTGCCCGCGTGGAATTAACCAAAGATGGTATGGACGCTCAAGCAGAACGCTTCAACACCCTACTGCAAAAACTGCAAAGCGCACCCTCTCAAGAAAAACGCATATTCAAAATGCTGGATCAAGTGGGCGTAAAATGGGAGTTCATTGCTAAATCCATCAAGAATTACAACGAAAATGCAGTGCCCTTTATCGTAAGCACGTACGGGGATCGCATTGCGCAAAACCTAGACACCATCGGCGACCACTACTCTAGCGTCGCCACCGCTGCCAAATAGTAGCATCGCGGATTTTCACTCGGCGCCTTAAACCCCAAAGTTTAAGGCGACCGCAGCTTACTCATCACCCATCACCTGCTACTATCACCTCCCTATTGCCACCCCATCAGGGGAACAATTAAAAGACTCAAGCCACTTGCTGAACCTTTTCCAAGAACAGCTTTAATGCCACCGGGTCAAATTCTTTACCAACTTCCTTCCAGATCACACGACTCATGTAGGGCGTGCGCTCGATGCCGATAATTTCAATGGGTGCCGTTTTTATTAGCTCAGCAATTCGACCTACCAATGTGCTATCCGCCTGTTGCCGATACCAGCTCCAACCATCTGGCAAGTGCTCTTGCAACCAACCTTGATCTTTCACAACCGCCCAAACCAAAACATCTTTTTTATCAGGTTTGTGATTGAATAACTGGTAACTCGCACCCTCAATATTCTCGCGAATACCGCTTTCTTTAGGTTCAGCTTTGAACCCTTCGAGCTTCACTTTCATTCCCGCCAGCAATGCTTGCTGACGCCATGACGCAAGTTTTTTATCCCGCGGAGAAGGTCTAACCCAAACCACACTGCCGACCACCACAAGAACCACCATGACGATGGCCACAAAAAAATTCGATTCCACACGCTTTCCTTTTACATTGACCTAGTTTGAGCCTTCTTGCATGGCTTCCAACTCCAGCCAACGCTCCATTTTTTCATCCAACTCAGCTTGGGCTTGCTCAAGTGCCGCCAATGCGTCTGCCACTACGCCATGGTCCTGCGAATAAAAATCCGGCGCAGTGGTTTTCGTTTCCAGTTCAGCCACTTTTTCTTCTAATGCTTCCATTTCTGCAGGCAAAGAATCCAATTCACGCTGAAGTTTGTAGCTTAACTTTTTCGTCGCTTTAACAGCCGAAGTGTTCGCAACAGTAGCTGCACTTTCTTTAGACTTGGACTTCTCATTAGTTTTATTCGAGGACGATTCCGCCTGGCTTACTTCATCATCTTTCAAACGAAAGCCCCTTGCGTACCAGTCCGAATATCCACCTACGTGCTCAGAAATTTTTCCGTCGCCATCAAAGGCATATAAATACGTCACGACGTTGTCGAGAAACGCCCTATCGTGACTCACAATTAGCAAGGTGCCTGAGTATTCCATTAACCGACTTTCCAACATTTCAAGCGTTTCAATGTCTAGATCGTTGGTGGGCTCGTCCATGACCAACATGTTGCTTGGCTTGCTGAATAATTTCGCCAACATTACGCGACTGGTTTCACCACCAGACAATGCTTTTACTGGTGTGCGCGCCCGCTGCGGTGAAAACAAGAAATCGCCCAAGTAACTTAAGATGTGTCGCTCGCTACCACCGATATCAATAAAGTCGCGCCCATCCGAAATGTTATCAATTACATTCTTTTCAGGGTCCAGCGTGCCGCGCAACTGATCGAAGTACGCGATTTCCAACTTAGTGCCCTGTTTCACAGTGCCAGAATCAGGCTCAAGCTGTTTGAGTAACAACCGCAGCAATGTACTTTTGCCACAACCGTTAATACCCAATAAACCAATCCGGTCACCACGCTGAATAAGTGTTGAAAAGTCTTTAACCAGCGCTCGACCTTCCACTCCATAATTAAGGTCTTTGGCTTCAATCACCAATTTGCCGGACACATCTGCCGAATCCAATGCAAACTCTGCATTTCCTTGACGATCCACACGAGCCTTGCGCTCAACGCGCAATGCTTTTAGCGCACGCACTCGACCTTCGTTACGCGTACGACGCGCTTTGATGCCCTGGCGAATCCATTTTTCTTCTTCAGCCAAACGCTTATCAAACAATGCATTTTCTTTTTCTTCGTCTTCTAATCGCTTTTCACGCCAAGCAACCAAACCTTCGTAGTCACTGCCGTCATAGCGATAGATATTACCTCGATCCAAATCAATTACCTGACGCCCAACTTTTTCCATAAACGAACGGTCGTGGGTAATAAACAGAATCGCACCCGGAAAATCCGCCAGCTGTTGCTCTAACCATTCAATGGCCGGAATATCCAAATGGTTAGTGGGCTCATCCAACAACAATAAATCGGGCTCACTTAATAGCGCACGACCCAGCATGACGCGACGACGCCAACCACCTGATAACTCGGCCATGGTTTTATCTTTAGGTAGATTCAGTTTTTCTACGATGGTGTTGGCCTTTTGTTCTAACAGCCACCCGTCTTGGGCTTCAATTTCGTGTTGCAGACGCTCCAATTTTTTTAGCTGCTGCTCGGTTTGTGCTATCTGGGCCAACTCGTGATATTCATGCAGCACCTTCCCCAAGGCTTCACGACCACTTAGCACAACATCCATTACATTGCGGGAATCCGCCGCAGGAAGATCCTGAGGCAGCTCACCAATACGCACACCATCAACCTTTCGAATGGCGCCGCCATCGGGCTGACTCTGACCCAACAACAACCTCAGCAGTGACGACTTGCCCGCACCATTACGCCCAACCAAACACAGGCGATCTTTTTCATTGATGACAAGGTTGACCTTATCCAGCAGCACTTGCTCGCCGTAATTCAGGCTAACTTCTTCCAACAGCACTAGCGCCATGGGTCTTTCTACCTTTTGGAATTCGAATTTGGGCGGCATTGTAAGCCTAGGTTCAGGTTCGTCAAAGTAAGATCCATCGTCTCGACTTGTAAATGGAGCACCAGAACACCTTGTTGCTCAAACAGAAGCAACTTAGTCCCTAGTCAATTGTCAGACAAACCCTATAATCGCTATTTACTTTACTCGACAGCTACCTAGCTCAACGCGTCCTTGGCGCTTCGGAATCAAACATGACTCTTACCCGCGGACACATCATCGCCATTTCAGCGGCCACTGTTATCAGCCTATGGATGCTTAGTGGCTCCAACCAAGAATCAGCCCAAGCCATAACCGCCCCCGTAGGAAAAGGCGATGACGCGCTATTCAGCGTTCAGGTGGAGCGCTTTGAAGGCAAGACAATCACACCAGAGCTCATCATCAGCGGCGCAACCGCCCCCAGCCGCCAAGTCACCGTGCTAGCCGAAACCACAGGCACCGTTAAAGCCATACACGCCCGCGAAGGCGAACTAGTTAAAACAGGGCAATTGATCATCGAACTAGACCCAAGAGATAAACCACAACAGCTGCAAGAAGCCCAAGCCAACTTAAAACAACGAAAGATTGAGTACGAAGCAAGCCGCTCACTGGTCGAGCGCAATTTGCAGCAACCGACACACCTCGCAGAAAGCGAAGCTCGACTAGCGGCAGCACAGGCCAGACTTAAAGCGCTGGAAATCGAGCTAGCAGCCACCAAAATCACCGCGCCGTTTACCGGTGTACTAGAAAGCCGCCAAGTTGAACTAGGCGCCTATGTGCGCAACGGCGATCCCATTGCCCAGATACTGGATTTCAATCCATTCCTCATCAAAGGCCACGTCGCAGAAAAAGACTTACTCAAACTAAAAGTTGGTCACAACGCCAAAGGGAAAACCCTAGATGGAAAGGTACATGAAGGTCGCATCCGCTACATTTCTAGCCAGAGCAACAAACACTCGCGCACCTTCGCTGTCGAGTTAGAAATTGACAATCCTGAGGAGCATCAAGCAGACGGCCTCACCGCCGATATTCGCGTACCACTTAATCCGGTTACCGCCACACTCATTACTCCGGCCCTATTATCACTCAATGAAAACGGTGTACTTGGAGCCAAATACGTAACGGACCAACAGGTGCACTTCTCGCCAGTCCAGCTGGTTAAGACCGAGCCGCTTGGGGTATGGGTAAGCGGCTTGCCTAATCCAGCGGATTTAATCGTCGTTGGCCAAAGTTTTGTTAGTCCGGGCGACAAGGTTAAACCCGTCTTCAAGGCAAAACCCATACAACCAGAGTCAGTCAATGAATCAGCCGCCAGACCCAGCTCAGAACCAGCTGCATTAACAAGTGCGACAGATAAGGACCTTTAACCATGAAAGCCATTATCGAAGCCGCACTCAGCCGCATTCGCACCGTGGTCTTATTGTTTTTACTGACCATGATTGTCGGCACAGCTTCTTTTGTCAGCATACCCAAAGAAAGCTTTCCAGATATTTCTATTCCCGGTGCGTATATTTCGGTTCACCACGAAGGCATTAGCCCAGAGGATGCCGACCGCATTCTTTTTCAGCCTTTATACAAAGAGCTGAAATCCCTAGACGGTTTGAAAGACATCATTTCTACCGCCAGTGAAGGACACCTCTCCATCAATCTGCAATTTGAAACCGACGTAGATATTGACGAAGCCTTAGCGGATGTCCGCGAAGCTGTGGACACCGCCAAAAGCGAACTGCCCGCCGCCACAGATGAACCCAAGGTATTCGAAATTAATCTGTCGCTTTTCCCAGTCATGGTCATTGGCTTAGCTGGCAATGTGGATGAACGCGTATTGTTTACCATTGCAAACGACCTAAAGGAAAAACTCGAAGCACTAAGCGGCGTGCTTGAAGCCAAAATCCAAGGGGACCGCGAAGAAGTCGCAGAGATCATCATCGACCCTGCAAAAATGGACAGCTACAACCTAGATCACGCCACCCTGTTTCAGCTAGTCAATAACAACAACCAGTTAGTCGCCGCAGGCAATCTCGACACGGGCGCGGGCCGCTTCGCAGTCAAAGTACCCGGTCTAATCGAAAGCACAGCAGACATACTGTCGATGCCGGTAAAAGTCGATGGTGATCGCGTAGTGCGCTTTGCCGACATCGCCATGGGCCAACGCACATTTAAAGATGCCACCAGCCGCGCTCGCATCAATGGCAAGCCTGCACTGGCACTCGAAGTCTCCAAACGCATTGGTAGCAACATCATCCTGACACTGGACGAAGTTAAAGCTTTAGTGGCCGCAGAACAGACCAACTGGCCTGAGGGCATTGAGGTGACGTTCAACCAAGATCAGTCCAAAGAAATCCGCACCACGCTTTCAGACTTATTTAACAATGTGCTGTTCGCCACCGTATTGGTCATGATCATCATCGTAGCCGCCCTAGGTGTGCGCTCCTCATTTTTAGTGGGCTTGGCCATTCCGGGCAGCTTTTTAATGGGCATCATGGTGCTCTCGCTTATGGATTACACGTTAAACATGGTGGTGTTATTTGCGCTTATCCTGAGCGTCGGCATGCTAGTAGACGGTGCCATCGTCGTCACCGAATACGCAGATCGTAGACTCATAGAGGGCAAGTCCAAGCTAGCAGCATTCAAAGAAGCCGCCATCCGCATGTCATGGCCAATCATCGCCTCGACCGCCACCACATTGGCCGTGTTCATGCCCCTGCTGTTTTGGCCAGACATTGTGGGCGAATTTATGAAGTTCATTCCCATCACGGTCATCATCACGCTGTCAGCATCACTGATCATGGCCTTAATCGTTATTCCCGCCCTTGGCGCATGGCTTGGCAAGCGCCCAACCAATGACGCCACTGCCGACAACGACCCCAGCATGAACAACATTTTGGCCGCAGAGCAAGGCCGCTTTGATGACATTACAGGTCTGGCTGGGCGTTACGTGCGCCTGCTGCGCACCCTGTTAGCCAAACCCTATTACACGCTAGGCGGCATCGTGCTGCTAATGGTGGCCACCATCATGCTTTATGGCCAATTCGGGCGCGGGCTGGAGTTCTTTCCAGAGGTAGACGCCGAAATTGCCATGGTGGACATTCGCGCCAGAGGCAATCTGTCATTGGAAGAAAGGGATCAACTGGTAAAACAGGTGGAACGTCGCCTTTACGACATGAAAGAAATCAAAACCCTTTATGCCAGCACCTTTGTCGCACCACCTAACGACGCAGCAGCCGACCTGATCGGCCGCATCCAACTTGAGCTTGAAAACTGGCAATACCGGCGCAAAGCACAAGCCATTATGGAAGACATTCGACAACGCACGGGCGACATTGCAGGCATCATAGTCGAAACCAACAAGAAGGAAGACGGTCCCTCCTCTGGTCCAGCCATCAAATTGGAAATCAGTGGCAACCACCCTGCTGTACTGAATCAAGTGGTTGCAGAAATTCGCGCCCGACTGGAGCAAGACCCAGAGCTGCGAGACATCAAAGACTCCCGACCACTGGAGGGCTTGGAATGGAAACTCACCGTAGACCGTGAAGCCGCCAGCCGCATGGGCGCGGACATCGCCACCGTCGGCAGCTTAGTTAAAATGGTGACCTCCGGTCTTGGTCTGGGCTCATACCGACCAGATGACGCCGACGACGAAGTGGACATCCGCCTACGCTTTCCGACGGCCAGCCGCACCCTAGATCAAATCGACCAGCTGCGTGTAAGCAGCCAAGGTGAACTGGTTCCCATCAGTAGCTTTACCGAGCGCGAGCCTCAGCCACAAAGCGGCAACATCGTGCGCACAGGCAGTCAACTGCGTTACATGATTGAGGCGGACGTCACCGAAGGCGTCAACGATGCAGAAAAGCGCAAAGGCATCCAGCAAGCCTTAGCGGCTGAAAAGTTGCCCGCAGGCATCAACTTCCGCTTTCGTGGCGATGCCGAACAAATGGAAGACACCATGTCCTTTTTGGGGAATGCGTTTTTACTGGCCATTTTTCTCATGGCGACGCTGCTGGTCACACAGTTCAATAGTTTCTACCGTGCAGCTCTAGTTCTGTCGGCCATTGTTTTATCGTTCGCGGGGGTATTTCTTGGCTTATTGATTCGCGGAGAACCCTTTGGTGTGGTGATGTGCGGCGTCGGCATGATTGCCCTCGCGGGCGTGGTGGTAAATAACAACATTGTATTGATCGACACCTATGCACGGCTACGGGAAGAGGGGCTAGACGCCGTGGAAGCTGCACTGCGTACTGGCGCACAGCGTTTACGCCCTGTACTACTAACCACCATCACCACGGTGTGTGGTTTGATCCCTATGGTGTATCAACTGAATATTGACTTGATTGAACGCACAATTTTGGTGGATGCGCCAAGCTCGCAGTGGTGGACACAACTTTCCACCGCCATTGCCGGTGGGCTAGCCTTTGCCACCGTGTTAACGCTTATATTAACCCCTTGCTTGCTCGTGGCTGCCGACCGCAACAAGCCCACCAGCACAGCCCTGACAGAGGCCCCTAGCAATGCCTAGGTAGAAAGCGGCTGAATACATAGCTGGTAAACCGCATACATAGACAACCCTATAAGCAACCTTATAGACAGCTTCCGGTTAGCAAATAATACAGCTCGGACCATGACGTCCGAGCTGCCTTCCATCAGATCAATTCCCTATAAGCCTTTGCGCTATCCAACTTAAAGCTTACAAAGACCCATCGTTAACTGGATTAAAAAATGCACCCTACAAAATATTACACAGTTCAATTTCTGCCCCATGGGTTTTGAGCTAGGCTTAATATTGAGTCGTTTACGTTGGAGAGTCGTGACGACTTGGGGAAGGGAGGACAACCCAATATGCGTAACCTGCTTAAGCAGTGGTGTTTTTTATTACCTTTCGTGTTCAGTGGCGCGGCCTTATGGTCAACAACCGCTGCTGCGGATGCGGCAACTGACCTAGCACTGTTTGCCAAGGCCGAAAAAGAACTGCGTAAAGGTCGGTATTCTCAGTTTCAGCGCACCTTACAAGATATGGGCGATCACCCCTTGCTGCCCTATTTAGAAGCCAAGCAAATACAACGTAAGTTTTACCTGACACCCATCGCCGAAATCGACGCCTTCTTTCGTGCTCACCCAGACACTCCGTATGCCAATGAACTTCGCCGCCAATGGCTGCATTATTTAGCCAAAAAGCAAAAGTGGCGCTTATACACCGAGTACTACCAACCCACCGAAAGCCTTGTGCGCCAATGCCACCAAGTAAACGCGCTGACCGCCACAGGGCAAATTGGACAAGCTTATGTCGAGGGCAAACGACTATGGCTGCTTGGCAAGTCGCTCCCTAAAGCCTGCGACCCTGTCTTCAAACAATGGAAACGTCAAAACCTCCTTACCGAAGAGCTAATCTGGTCTCGTTTAGTTAATGCATTAGAGCGTCGCCAATACCGACTTGTGAGCTATTTGCGTAAGCAGCTGCCGAAAGCACGCATGCACGACTACCATCAACTGCGCAAATACTGGCGGCATCCAGACCGTGTTCTTACCGAAGACGCCGTCGCCCAGCTGCCAGCTGATGCTCGCCGCGCCCTACTCACACGCACGCTTAAACGCAGCCCAAGCCAGCTGTTAAATCCACGCTTTGTGGACCTGCAAAAAGGATTAACCGAAGAAGAAATTAACGAGCTTTATAGCAAGGGATTTTACGCTGCGGCGCGATCCAAGGAGACTGACACCTTCGAGTGGTATTACATGGCCGCCAAGCAAAACGTCCTCACGGATGATCTAAAACTGGCGTTTTTAGATGGCGCCATTTTGAATCAAAACTGGCCCCTGTTTACCCATTTGTTCAAGCTCATGCCTGACCTAGTGCAAAGCAAATCGCGCTGGCATTACTGGCAAGGCCGCGCGCTAAGTATTATGGGTGCACACCCTAGTGCCGCCACGCTGCATTTTGAAATCGCAGCCAACGAACGAGATTATTACGGCTTCATGGCCGCACAAGAGCTAGGGGTCTCCCCCACCATGAACCACAACCCTACCCATGTGCCTGCATCGGTTATTCAAAGCACGCGCATGAGCCCAGCCATTAAACGCTCACTGGCGCTATTCGAATTGGGTCGCATTACCGAAGCTCGCCGCGAATGGCAGCATGCCTACGACCATTTCAACACTGAAGAACGCAAAGCCATGGCATTAATTGCAGGTCGTTACGAATGGTCTGACCGCGCGATATTAACCTTGGCTAAACTGCGCGACTGGCACGACTTACAATTGCGCTTTCCCCTGGCCCATGCTGATGAAGTCAACCGCGCAGCCGAGCGCACTAAGCTGGAACCCAATTGGATTTACGGCGTTGCCCGTCAAGAAAGCGCATTTCAGTCCGACGCCCGCTCATCTGCCGGTGCCACTGGGCTTATGCAGCTGATGCCCGCTACCGCTCGCTCGGTGAGCAAACGCCATAGACTGCGTTACAGTAAAAACCGACTGCTAACGCCCTCATACAACCTTGAAGTTGGCAGTCGTTATATGCGCATGCTGCTCAATCGGTACGACGGCAACCGCGTACTGGCCACTGCGGCCTACAATGCCGGACCTCACAACGTGAATCGCTGGTTAAAACAGTACAAAGGTCCGGTCGACCTTTGGATAGAAAATATTCCTTTTGCCGAAACTAGGGAATACGTCCAAAAAGTACTGGCCTACAGCACTATTTATTCTTACCGCTTAGGGCAACTGCAACCAATTTTGGACACGCAAACTCTATCGGCTTGGCAGGATTTACACGACCCAGACGTACGCTTGTCTAAAGCCGAAACCAACGACAATAGCGAAGAAGATCCTAAAGGCTAAGCATTGAATTTCAGCCATTGCCACCTACGCTAAAAAGAGTCGAAAAAAAGGATTTACCTGAAAGTGACTGAGTCTGAAAAGCGTTACGACATTCAGCAGCATGGCTCCAGCGTTCACAACCCAGATTTAGACTGGAGCCAAATACGCGAAACCATCACGTTATTAGCACTGGCAGTAGCACAAGTGGAATCATCCATGACGGATGGCGAACAAAGCGTCAGCACCTTAACGGCTTCGTTTACCCGCATGGCGGAGTACGTAAAGAAAATTCGCGAAGTCAGCCAAAAAATCACACCCGACAAACTCGAAAAATACAAAACCGTAATTACCAACACGACGCAACAGCTTGAAGATAACGTGCAGTCTGCCGTGGTGGCTTTTCAGTTTTACGACCGCATTTCGCAACGCCTAGACCACGTATGCAACAGCCTTGATCGGTTAGGCGGTTTAATCAGCGATCAACAAAGTTTGTACAACCCACAAAAGTGGCGACAACTACAAGACAGCATTAAATCGTCATATACCATGGAAGCCGAACGCATCATGTTCGAATACATTTTGCGTGGCCACAGCATTCAAGAAGCGCTCAACATCTATCGACATCACTTTGAAAAAGACGCCGAAAAAGATGCCAACAATGACGATGAAATCGAACTCTTTTAGTTCAGACTAAACGCTAATAGCGCACTACTCGATTACAACTAATTCTTGCCCTATCGCCAATTCGCCTTCGCCGCGATGAATCAAGTTTTGACCCAAATACACTTTATTACCTTGTTTGCGGTGCTTAAGCAGCACTTGCATTACCTCCGGCTGACGGGTTGCATCGTCGGGGTTCAATGTGGGTATCACACAACGGGAACAAGGTTTAACCACGTCGAATTCAATGCCATTAATAGCAATGCGACGCCACTCATCTTCTGCAAACGCTTCGCAGCCAGAAACGACTAAATTGGGGCGAAAGCGACTCATCACCAATTCAAAAGGCAAATGCGCTTGCAGTGCCGCCAGCGATGCTTCGCTAATCAGCAAAAAGGGGAAACCATCAGAAAAACCCGTTTTATCTCCCGGCCTTGAGTAATCCAAATCCACTTGTCGTACAGTCTGCTCGGGCATAAACACCATGCGCACGTCACGCTGCAACACATCACTGAACCACGCATCCGCTGCGTGAGACACAGAACTCGCTAGGACTTCATCCTCCCAAACTTTAACGGAAAGTAATTCTTGAGATGGCTGCGAAAAGTCCGGCCAAGGCAAATCAAAATATCGCTCTCCCAATGAAAAACGCATTTGATGACCGGAATCCTCAGTGCGAATTAACGCCATGCTATTGCACTGTCGCTGGGTAACAAATTTCCCATTGGCATCCACCAGCATCATGCGACGATCACGGTGTGGACCCCACTCAGTTACGCGCAACGACTGAGCAGCGATGCCACCGACGGACTTAACGGGATAATAAAATAATTGAGAAACCTGCATACAACGCCACCCTGTTCCTGTGGGTTTTTAAAGCAGGCAGTTTAGGGAATGCGACGAACTCAGGCAATGAGACTCACAAAAGTTAGCCGAACAATTGGCGACAGCGTTTTTCAACCGCCGCGGCGAGACCATCCGGCTGGAATTTAGACAAAAACGCATTACACCCAACCTTTTGCACCATGGCTTCGTTAAAGCTACCGCTTAACGACGTATGCAACACCACATAAAGGTCTTTAAGGTCAGGATCGTTACGAATATTGGTGGTTAGCATGTAACCGTCCATAGTGGGCATTTCAGCGTCGGTGATGAGCATAAGCACCTGACTGTTGATCGGCCCTTCGGCGGCCAAGTTTTTCAGTATGTGCAAACCTTGAGCACCGTCGTTGCCGGTGATCACCTCAATACCCAGCCCCATAATGGTGTCTTTAACCTGACTACGCGCAATACCGGAGTCGTCCACCGCCACGATCTTCAAGCCGCTTTGCGCCGCTTTGGCAATCACATCCAGATTCAGCAGGCCTTCGTCCACATGGGTGTCGTACGGCACGATCTCGGCTAACACTTTTTCCACGTCGATTATTTCGACGATCTTGCCGTCTACTTTTGTAATGGCTGTCAAATAGTGGGACTTACCCGTGCCCTTTGGTGGGGGCATGATTTCTTCCCAGTTCATATTCACAATGCGCTCAACGCCGTGTACCAAAAACGCCTGTACGGTACGGTTGTACTCAGTCACGATCATGGTGGTCTGGTCGTTGATCTCCACCTTACCCATGCCGATGGCATGGCACAGGTCCACCACGGGCAAGGTATGGCCACGCAAATGGGTCACACCACGCACCACAGGGTGCGAAGCAGGTATCTGGGTTAAGCCAGGCATACGCAGGACTTCTTGGATCTTAAACACGTTGATGGCATAGCGCTGGCCACGACCAAAGTTAAACAACAACAGTTCCAAGCGGTTTTGACCAACCAACTTGGTTCTTGAATCAACATTGGATAATACGCCAGACATACCTACAGCCCTGATTTTCACCGTATATTCTTCAGTGTAGACCAGCTTTTTCGAATGGCGGCCCTTTCTAGACTAATTTGGCCCAACCGCTTGTATTGGGCGACCTCAAGGCCAGATCAGCGACAGTAAGGCCGGAATTATGGGCTAGACTTAATGCGTAATAGCCATTTAACCCAAGCGGTGTCTGATGACAGCCAAGACGCAACCGGACGCATTACTGGCGCGGCAACCGATTTACAACACCAAGTTGGAGATCTGGGGCTATGAACTCTTGTTTAGGGGGTCCAATCTTACCAATGAGGCCAACGTACAGTGCGGCGATAGCGCCACATCACAAGTACTGCTTAATGCTTTTGGTGACAACGGGCTAGAAGGCATATGCGGCCCTCACCCAGCACTAATTAACTTCACCAAAAACTTGATACTGGACCTTCCTCCGTTTAACCCCAAAAAATTTATTATCGAAATCCTTGAAGACATCGAGGTGGACGATCACCTAATACAGGCATTGATTGCCGCCAAAAAAGCAGGAGCCCGCCTTGCGCTGGACGATTTTATTTTAAATCACAACTCTGCGCCCTTGATTCACCTAGTGGACATCATCAAGGTGGATGTTCTGGCCGTTACCCCAGAACAGCTCAAGCGCTATGCCGATGTATTCATCCCACGCAAACTAAAATTGCTTGCCGAAAAAGTCGAAACCCATGAGATGTTCGAATACTGCAAATCACTGGGTTACGAATATTTCCAGGGCTATTTTTTAAGCCGCCCACAAATCGTCGAAGGCAAACAACTGGCCGACAACAAACTTGTGGTATTAAAACTATTGAAAGACCTACAAAACCCAAACATAGAAGCCAAGCAATTATCCGAAACTCTATCGGTAGACCCGCAACTGTGTTTCAAACTGCTCACACTGGTGAACTCTGCCGCCTTTGCAAGAGTAAACAAATGCACATCTGTGCAACATGCCATTGCCGCACTGGGCTTTAATATGATTCGTAGCTGGGCAAGCTTAATAGCCATGGGCAGACTCGAAGACAAACCCGCTGCATTGCATCACAGCAGCATAGAGCGCGCGGTCTTTTGTCAATCGCTGGGCGAAACACTGGGCGAATACGACGGCTTTGAATATTACACAGTGGGCTTGTTTTCGATGCTGGACGCCTACTTAGATATCCCCATTAAGGCCGTCATCGAAAAGCTGCACTTATCTGACGAATTAAAAGACGCCATTCTGAATCAATCCAGCAAATTAGGTGTCGCCTTGAACGTCGCCAAGTGCTACCAAGAAGGCCGACTACACGACCTCAACTTCGACAAACTCGCCCGTTTGGGTTTAGACCAAGGGCAAATGCACAGCCACTACGCAACCGCCATCCAGGAAGCTGACCGCCTTATAAACAGCCTCTACTGATTTCAAGCCCTTGTTCGCATTTTGTGGCTATTTTACTGACAATACCGCGTGTAAAGCTGGCAATTCACCCACCAATTTAATAGCCTTAGGCTCCCTAAGCCCTAGCTTATGACGTTAAATTGGAGCACCACATGACACCTGAAGTCGGCATTACACTTGGCATCATCGCCATCATCATTGTGTATTTCATCGTTATCTATAACGCCTTGGTCAATCTAAAACACGGTGTTTCCAAAGCTTGGGCCAACATTGACGTACTACTCAAACAACGTCATGACGAGTTACCCAAACTGGTCGCCACTTGTAAGCAATTCATGCAATTTGAACAAGAGACCTTAGAAAAAGTCATAAAAGCGCGCTCCATGGTTTCAGATGCTCGCGAAAGCCAAGACGTTAAAGCCGTCGGCAAAGCTGAAACATTTATGCGCCAAGGTCTAGGCAGTTTGTTTGCTCTTGCAGAAAGCTACCCAGATTTAAAATCCAACACTTCCTTCCAACAATTACAGCAACGCATCAGCGGACTGGAAAATGCCATCGCTGATCGTCGTGAGCTATACAACGAAGCCGTCAATAACAACAACGTGCGCATCGAACAATTCCCTGACGTAATCATCGCGAAAAAATTTAATTTTAAAGCGGCTGATTTATTGGAATTCCAAGAAGCCGAACTGACCGACGTGGATGTGGCCAAACTGTTTTCTTAGCTAACGCCTTAGTCGCTTTACCCGACCTAGCCGCACTACCTAATAAATAAGAAAAACCAAATATGTTGTTTATTGATCCCTACATGATCACCAGCATGGCGCCCGGACCCTACTGGGCGCTCATCGCCGTTATTGCACTTATCGGTGCATTGTTTTTAGGTGTTTTTGCTCATTACTTGAAACAAGTTCGGCTTATTGAAGACACACCTACTTCGAAAATTCGATCTGCCGCACAAGGTTTTGCCGAGCTAGAAGGCCGCTGCAAGCACCTTAATGCAGATCAGCCATTATTAAGCCCCCTGTCGCAAACACCTTGTGTATGGTACGACTTTAGAATTGAACGCAAATACAAAAGCGGCAAAAACCAAACCTCGTGGCAAACCATTCAGTCCGGCCGTAGCACGCAACCCATATTATTGGATGACGGCACAGGTGTTTGCCTACTCAAACCACTAAAAGCCAACGTGCACAGCGAAAGAAGCAAAAGCTGGTATGGCACGACAGCCTACCCTACAAAACTAAGCGTCGAACGTCAGGACAGCCTATTTCAATTCGGTGATTATCGTTATTCCGAACAATGGATCGCAGCCGAACAACCGCTTTATGCCCTTGGTCATTTTAAAACCAGTCGTGCAACCGATGGTTTTAACCGTGAAGCCGCCATTCGCAATATCATCAGCGAATGGAAAAAAGATTACAGCCAAATGATCGAGCGTTTTGACCGCAATGGTGACGGTGAAATTGACGAAAACGAATGGAAACTGGTGCGACTGGCAGCCAGCCTAGAAGCCGAAGATTTAGAGCTAAACTTAACTCATCAATCCGACGTCAATGTAATGGAAAAGCCCACCTCTAATTTGCCATACATTATTTCCACGAAGGATCAAAAATCCCTCACCGGCAAACTAAAATGGTATTACCGCATCGCCTTGGTGTGCACTTTGGTTAGCCTTTATTTCGTTACCACAATCAACTACGTACGTATGACACACGGGGCTTAAGCAACAAGCTATCAAATGCGCTCAACCCAACGCTCAGTTTGGTATTGAACAGACGGACTATACTAATAGCTCGTCTGTATTTTCTCCGCCAAGCGAGACCTGCCATGAGCCACCGCCACACAAGCTTTGCGCCCCTTTTCATCCTGCCAATTAGCCTTCTAAATGCGAGTGCGTTTGCCACCAACGGTTTATTCCCTGCGGGCAATGGCGTGGTCGCCCACGGCGCCGGTGGCGCAGGCATCGCCAATGCCAGCGAGGCCATGTCACTGGTGGACAACCCAGCATTGCTCAGCCAGCTAGGCAACCAGATCGGGGGCAACCTTCACATCTACTACCCAAAACTCAGCGCCAACCTAGGTACAGGCTACGTTGACAGCGAAATTGATCAAACTCTGACACCACAAATGGCAGCCAGCTACCAATTAAACGAAGAATGGACAACGGGTGTGGCCGTCACCGTACTCGGTGGCGCGGGCAGCGACTACCCCGCCGACCTAGTGGGTGATCGTGCAGGCATCAAAGCTGGCGGCATCATTCTTAGCCCAAGTGTGAGCTACCAAATCCGACCCAACACACGCTTGGGAGCTTCGCTGCAATACGCTTACGAACAAGTGGAATCGGACGGTTTCTCACCACTGGTCGGTGGCTTTGGTAACAACAAAGGCGACACCACAGGCTATGGCTTTAAGCTAGGGCTTCACCAAGCGGTAACGCCCGACCTTACCTTTGGGCTGACCTACCAAAGTAAAATTGATGTTGGCGAAATAGACGACCACTGCTCAGGTGATGGTTTGTTTACCCTGTACAAAGCCAGCGGCGGCGATTGCTCGCTGGATATGCCGGAAATTTTTGGCGCGGGCGCGCGCTATCAAGTCACGCCAGAATTAACCACATTAGTGGACATTCAATATATTTTGTGGGAAAGCGTGGATGTGATTAAAGACGTATTCGGTTGGGAAAATCGCTACGTTTACAAACTCGGTGGTGAATATAAATTAAATCCATTACTGACATTGCGCGCTGGTTTTAATCATTCGAAAGCACCACAAGCGAAAGACAGAATTGCCGACAACGTGTTTGCGGGCGCAATCGTTGAGAATCACTACACGCTGGGCATGAGTTACCAGTCACAGCAAAACTTGAGTTTTTCTTGGTATTACTCTTACGGGCAAGAAAACGAACTAAAACAAAAAGGCGCAGTATCTAATCCCACCCTTTCACCAGTGACAAAAATTAAAATGTCCGAACAAGTGATCGGACTGTCGCTCAACTTTTTGTATTAGAGCGGTTTGCATTAAAACGCTACACCGTGAGAACCCAGCACTGCGCCTAGCACAGCAACCGTACTCACGGTCAGTAACAACTTATGCATGGTATGCAGTCGCTTAAAGGCTTTTTCGCTGTTTTGCGTGGCCCACTGATTAAATTTTTCATGTAAAAACAACGGCTCCAATACAAACAACACCAGCGCAAACAACAACCAAACTGCCGTCATCAAATGCATCCACCAAAACGACGCATCACCATAGCGCCACCAGCCATCTAAAAAGTGCGTCATATACACGCCAGACAACAGCGCCAGTGTGGTGGTGATTTTTGCCTGAAGGGCAAAACGTCCTTCTAATAATTCAAACTGTTGTAACCGAAACTGCGCATCCGTATTAGCACGCAACGAAGGAATCAACACCGTCGTCACAAACGCCACACCGCCGATCCAATACAACACTGCCAGCACATGCACCGCGCGGACGAGGCTAAACAGGGTGTAATCGGATATTCCCGCTTCTGTCATGACTGCAACGCCATCCCTGCAATTTTATGCCAGTAGCCGTTACAGGCGTCGGTCAATACCATACGGCTTTCACCCAATTCGTTTTGTTTAAAGCGCGACACCCATTCCAAACTTTCTTTCGATGACGGGCTTATACGCACCACATCCACCAAAACCTTCATTCTCGGCAATTCGTTAATTAAATTGTTTGGCACGGCTGACAAGGTTTGAATGCCGTTTAAGCGGAAGATCTCATCGCCTTCTTGGCTTTCAAGCAATCGCCCTTGCGGATAACCAATACAACAAAATTCACACTGATCTTTTTGTCGCTGTTCCGAACGTGCAGTAAAACAACGCGCCGAATACGCTAAAGGTAAATAACCATAACCGTAGACCTCTACTTCAAACTGCGAGCGGATACCCAGTTCTTCGCAACCTTCTAACGTCGCCATTAGCCAATCACGAGACAATTCAACCGGCATCACCCAGCGTTGCATTCCCATATTTACTAATTGCTGCAAATCATATTGGTTATAAACGTTCAGCGCGGCACCCGCCACAAACGGCACACCGGCTTCGGCTAAGATTTCCACCGCGCCAAAATCATTGGCCTCAACCATAAAGTCGCCGTTCAAACAACCTCGCTTTAACGTTGCCAATTCACTTTTTGCCTCTAGCAGCGCCAGCGTCGATAACACCACATCTTTACCAGTAGCGCGCACCTCTTTTGCTAAGTCCAACCACTCACCCAAGCCCAGCTCACGGCGCTTAGAACAAACCGACTCACCCAAATAAATCACATCTGCGGGCGTGTCCACAGCCTCAGCATAAAACTGATAAACGTCTTGCTTGGGCCAAAAAAATAAAATATTACCGATCGAAAATTTCATAAAACCGCTCTCACAAAAACCTACTACTGCCAAGTTCTCTCATACGCCCCCAGCGTCGTCTGCGCGCCTTCCGACAACTGAGACAACGCGCGCTGCCACTGCGGCTGCACAGCAAAACCTTGCGCATTGCGCTGCACACTATCAATGGCCTGTCGCCACACTTGCGTCACCTGACGGGTGTACGCAGGGCTACGTTGACGACCTTCAATTTTAAGCGCGGCAATACCAATTTCTTTTAACGCGGGTAACAGCTCTAAGGTGTTTAAACTGGTCGGTTCTTCTATGGCATGATAAAGACGATCATCAACATTAAATCGGCCTTTACACAATGTTGGGTAACCAGCCTTTTCATCTTTCGCAAAACGATCAATCAAAATATCGTTTAAACGGCTTTCTAACCCGTATTCGGTATCTTGCCAGCGCACATATTTAGCAGGCGAACAGGCACCGACCGTATTGGGCGACTCCCCTGTCATATAGCTAGAAAGATAACAGCGCCCCTCCGCCATGATGCACAAGCTACCAAAAGCAAACACCTCCAGTTCTAGATCCGTGTCCGACGCGAGATTTTTAACCTGCTGAAACGACAACACTCGCGGCAACACCACACGGTTTACACCAAAGCGCCTGAAAAAATTAATAGCCGCCGCATTGGTTGCAGACGCTTGCACCGACAAATGCTTTTCCATTTCAGGGTAACGATTGGCTGCATAATCTAACACCGCCATGTTAGAGGCAATCAGCACATCACAGCCAAGATCATGGGCTTGATCCACCGCGTCAAACCAAGCGCGGGCACGGTCAGGGTGAGCAAACGTGTTCAGCGCCATGTGCACTTTGCGACCACGCGCATGGGCATACTCTATACCTTGCGCCATACGACGTTCGTCAAAATTCAAACCAGCAAAGTGCCGTGCGTTGGTATCGTTTTTAAACCCCAAATACACAGCATCCGCGCCCTCATCCACCGCCGCTTTTAACGCTGGCAAACTACCCGCAGGACTCAACAACTCCATAGAGGCTCCTCACTTACTTCAACAATGCCGCGTGGCGATCATCCGCAAACTTGACCTCGGTTAATCACCATCAATTACACAGCCACTAACATGCAGCTACTTACATGGCTAACTATGGCACTAGGGCACTATAGCCATTCGGGAGACCCACATGCTGACCAATAATCG